>CAYPGI010000001.1:0-34082 GCA_964410275.1 uncultured Muribaculaceae bacterium
GCTTGTTTAAACATATCACGAACACGGCTTGCACCTACTCCAACAAATAATTCAACAAATTCTGAACCACTTATAAAGTAAAAAGGTACATTAGCTTCACCCGCTACAGCACGCGCTAATAATGTTTTACCAGTCCCAGGAGGACCAACTAATAATACTCCTTTTGGAATACGTGCACCTAATCTTTGAAATTTCTTCGGATTTTTTAAGAAATCGATTAATTCTGCAACTTCTTCCTTTTCTTCTTCAAGACCAGCAACATTTTCAAATGTTACTTTCTTGTTTTGATCATTTAATTTAGCTCTACTCTTACCAAAATCCATTGATTTATTAGCGCCACCCATTTGACGACTAATAAAGAAGAATGCTATTCCAACTAATAATACTAGCGGTAAAACATTTACAACAAATAATAATAATGTTCCAGATTCCGGATCTGAGACTGCTTCAAATTTGAAACCCTTTTCTTCTTGTAAATTTATTAAAACTGTCATTGTTTCTTCAGCTAAAGGCATTCTTAATAAGAATGATTCATTTTCTTTATAATTTTCTAATATACCTCTTACTTCGTAAACACTTGCCCTACTTCTAGGTATAACAGTAATTTCCTCAACTTCTCCTACATTAGCAATCTTTATAAATTCATCATAAGTTAGAATATTTATTTTTTGATTTAAATTATTAATAAAATAAAGTATTCCCATGATAAATAAAAACAAAACTAAGTAAGGTAATAGTCCTCTTCTTACAACTTTTTTATTCATTAAATTCTTCCTCCCTAATAATACCTAAGTATTATATCATACTTTTCCTTTTTTGTTTTATCAAATTTTGATTTTTTCAAACCTGGTAACCAAACAATATTATTATCAGAATCAACTACAATTGGCCACATATCTCTTTCTTTAGTTGCTATTTTAGAGTCTATAAAAATATCATTTATCTTTTTGTGACCTAACATTCCCTTAACATACATCTTATCTCCATTTTTTCTTGTTCTTACATGTAACGGAAATCTTACTTCATTTTTATTCAATCTACATATAAAATTATCAGTTTGATCACTATCTTCGACCACTTCAATATTCTTGCCATTTGGCAAATTAATATATTCAATTAGTTCAATTTCATATTCATTAGCACTTTGTTCCATAGCAACTAATACCAAATTATTATATGTTTTTATTGCCTGAATATTATTAGGTAAATGAATTTGTACATTCGCTCTCTTAGATTTGATTACACTATGTAATAATTCAGCATGATGATCAGTGATTAACATCAAATCATCTTGGTAAATTTGTTCTAACATCGAATAAATTATTTTCATTTGAATAATTGGTTCTTCCTTTAAAAAAAGTTCTATATTTAAGATATTTTGTGGATATACTTTTTTAATGATTTTTTTAACTTGTTTATCTATATAATTATTATAATCTAGTAGAGTTTTACTAAATTTATAAAACTTTTGGTGAACATTTGGTTCTTCCTTTTTAAATTCTGGGACAATATACTTTCTAAAACGATTTCTAGTATATACATCTTTAAAATTAGAATTATCTTGTGCATAACTTAATTTATTTTCTTTAAGATAATCAAAAATTTCAGCTTTAGTATTTCTAATAAGCGGTCTAAAAATAGTATAGTCTCCCATATCTATTTCTTCTGAGAAACCACTATATCCTCTCAGAGTAGACCCCCTGACAATGCGCATTAAAATTGTTTCCATTAAATCATCAGCATGATGAGCGGTAAGTAAATACTTTGCATTATATTTCTTCACTATTTGATTAAAGTAGTTATACCTTTTGCTTCTAGCTTCATTATGAAAGTTATCATCACCATATTCTTCAATAACCATACTTTCAAAAACGACTTGATGATTCATACAAAACTTTTCCACAAATATTTTTTCGTCATAACTTTCCTTACGCATATTGTGATTAACATGTGCGCAAACAACTTCGATATCTATTGCTTTCTTTAATCTAGACATAATATGTAATAAAGCCATTGAATCAGGTCCTCCTGAAACTGCTACTACAATTGTGTCACCATATTTAATTTTATTATTATTTAATAAAGAATCATATACTTCTTGCATATTATTCCTCCTACCAATTTATTTTTTCCATATTATTTTTTTCTAAAAAGGTATTTATTTTAGAGAATGGTTTACTTCCAAAGAATCCACGATGTGCAGATAAAGGTGAAGGATGAACGCTCTCTAGTATTAAGTGTTTTTTATTTGTAATTAATTCTTTTTTGCTTCGAGCATAACTTCCCCATAAAACAAAAACAATTGGTTTATCTCTCTCATTTAATTTTTTAATGATACTATCAGTAAATTGTTCCCAACCAATTCCTCGATGTGATAACGGTTTATCTTCTTCAACAGTCATTATTGCATTAAGTAGGAATACGCCTTGTCTTGCCCACGATTCTAAACTATTACCTTCTTTTTTAATTCCTAAATCCGTTTCTAATTCTTTAAAAATATTTGTTAATGAAGGTGGTCTTTTGACTTTGTCATTAACAGAAAATGCTAAACCATGTGCTTGATTGACACCATGATATGGATCTTGCCCTAGTATAACAACTTTTACTTCATCATAATCGGTATATTTTAAGGCGTTAAAAACATTATTGGATTCTGGAAAAATAATTTTATTTTTATACATTTCTTTTATATTATTTCCCAAATCTTTAAAATAAGTTTTACTCGTTTCTTCCTTTAAAACTTCATTCCAACCTTTGTTTATCATTATATCACACCTTAATAATATTCTATCATATTTTGATATACTTCAAACTTATTATTCAATAATTTTTTTCTTTCTCCTTTTACTTTACAAAAAAAAGTGACTAATCACTTAATTTGTTTGCTAAATCAACAAATACATCTATTGGTATTTGTTCAGCTCTAGAACTCAAACTATAATTATGAGAAATCAATATTTCTTCTATTTTATTTAAATCATAATTACTTAAATTATTTCTAATAGTTTTCCTTTTTTGTTTAAAACTATCTTTTATTAATTTAAAGAAAAATGTTTTGTTTTCTAGAGGTAAATGCTCCTTTTTCTTAATAAATTCTAAAACTATACTATCTACATTTGGTTTAGGAATAAAAACATTTTTACTAACATCCATGATTTTTCTAATATCAAAGTAATAATTTAGAAAAATAGTTAATGAATTATATTCCTTTGTACCAACATTTGCCTTAAAACGATCTCCCACTTCTTTTTGTACCATAACTACAATCTTATCAACATCTATCTCGTCTTCAATAAATTTAACAATAATAGGAGTTGTAATATAATATGGTAAATTAGCTACTACATATAATTTATCATATTTATACTCAGTTAATTTTTTCTTTAAGGGAGCTTTTAAGAAATCTTCAAAAACAACTTCTATGTTGTTTAAATCTTGCAAATTAGTTTCTAAAATATTTTTTAATCTAGTATCAATTTCATAACATAGTACCTTTTTAGCAACAGTAGCTAGTTTATATGTAAGAGAACCTGCTCCTGGGCCTATCTCAATAACTAATGCCGAATCATCAATGTTACTTTTGTTAACAATATTATTTATAATATTTTCGTCTATAATAAAATTTTGACCAAACCCTTTTTTAAAAGCAAAATTATTGTTTTTTAATAATTGTTGCATCTTATTTGGTGAATATTCCATAAAATCTTCCTATTCTACAACAAAAGGTTTTTCAATTGTCCCGTTGCCACTTAATTTTAATCCGCTTTTTAGATAAAATACTGGTTCAATTTTAAAATTAGTATAATTACTTCCTTCTATAACTGAAAACCCAGTCGAATAATTTATTGTCCAATTTCCTTTATCACTATGCCCATTTAATGTCCAACTAAAGCCATCATCATATATATAACTATTTGGACACCCCTTGTTATTCATTAAACACTCAACATTTAATAAACTTGATGAATAATCACTTAAAGTTAATAAACCAATATAATCTTCTTTTTTCTTTTTTTCTTCATTTTCTCTTAATAATTCAAACTTGCCAACTAATACTCTTTCATATATTTCTTTTGATATTTGGCCTATTTCCCAATCGTGGGAAATAATTAATGATCTTGATTTCTTACTTAAAGTATTATAATAATTATCATTCAAATACGTTCTTAAAGATGAATCTTCCCAATTGTTTTTATTATCAATATCAAACGGAATATCTTCTTTCAAATTTATATTTGGAGCTTTTATTTTTATAGTGCCGTCTTTCATAAAAGAAATAATCCTTAGCAATTGATCATTAAATTTAATATAATTATTAGGGTTTTTACCACGATAAATATATCTATCCCCTACTAAGTACAAACCATCTGTTTTATTACCTGTTTGAATAGGTATATTAAGTTTTTTTACTACAAGTCTTTCTCCTTTTGACATACATCCTGTTAATAAAACTAAAATAAAACTAACTACAATAAAACGTTTCATAATAACTCCTTTAATAAAAAAGGGTTTTACCAACCCCATCTTTTTACACTAAAATTTGTATTCTTATTTGTTGCGACCTTTAAATCCTTTTCACTTTCATATGCCAAATCAATAAGAAGCCACTCATTATCATAAGCATTTTTCATACCACTACCAGTATCCATTACAATTCCAATAACACTACCTAAATCATTATTTTTTAATTCAATAATTGTTCCACATGGAAATGCACGGTGATCAGCAGCCAAGATTCTTACTTTGTTAAAATCCTTATCTTCATAATAAATACCATCATTTATTAAATTATGATATGTATTATCTGGTTTTCTACAGTATGTTATTCCTGTACACCCTTTACAATCTGGACCATAAGCTGTAACAGTTCCAAAATATTCACCATATTGGCCAGTTCCTACTTCGATGACTTCATCTACTTTTTGTTTTATGACCAACAAATTATTTCCCAACTCATCTTGATGAACTAAACCATCTTCACCTTTAACTAAAACATTAGTTATATTAGAAGGTATTTTAAAATTATTTTGATAAATTGTATCGTATTTAACAACTGTATTAACAAAGTTTAAACTTTTACTATTATTATTGTTTTTAATATCATAATTAAAAATGGTATTACCACCGATAGAAATGATACTGATAATTAATAAATGAAACCATTTAGCTACAATTTGTAGCAAATATATATTCATCAAATCCACCTCTTAGATTATTGTCACAACAAAATTCTAACATAAATCGAGATGTAAGTCAAATTGACGACAAGCATTTTCAGTTGTTTCACTGAATACCTTTTCTAAGGAAATCCCTTTAATTTCCGCTATTTTTTGGGCAATATATATAATATTATAAGGCTCATTTAACTTTCCTCTTAAAGGTTCTGGTGATAAATAAGGACTATCTGTTTCAAGTAACAAGTATCTAATATCTATTTTATCAACTATTTCTTTTAACTTAGTACTATTTTTGAAAGTTAATACCCCACCAATACCTAACATAGCACCAATTTCTATAAAATCATAAGCCATTTCTAAGCTATAGCTATAGCAGTGAATAACCATTTTTCTACCATAAAAATGTTCTTTTAATATATTATATGTTTCATTCGCAGAATCACGACTATGCACAACTACTGTTTTATTATATTTTTTCGCTATCTCTAATTGCTTTATAAATATATCTATTTGTTTTGCTTTATTTTCCTTTGTCCAATAAAAATCTAATCCTATTTCTCCAACAGCAATTATTTTTGGATTATTTATATTTTCTTCAATAAATTTTATATCATCGTCGGTAATATTATTTACTTCTTCAGGGTGAATACCTAAAGTTCCATATACATTATCGTACTTTCTTATTAATGATAGTGCTTCTTTATTATTTTTAGAGTTCGATCCACTCACAAAAATAAGATTATTTTCCATCTTTTTAATTATTTCGTCTATATTATTATAATCATCAATTGATATATGTGCGTGTGTATCAATCATCATAAATATCACCTAAAAAGATTATATCACATTGACATAATCTTTTTAAGTTCTTTTTAAATACATAAATTTGGTAAGATAAAAACTCGCTACAAGCAAATACAAGATGTCTACAATATTTATCTTGATTACCAGATTTCCTATAATCAAAAGAAATATGGCTAAAAAAACCAATAATACCTTCCTAACTCGCTTATCTTTTATAGGTAGCACAAGGATTCTCCTTACTCTAAAGTTTTACAACAACATTAATATATCATTTCAAGGATGAAAAAGGCAAATGTTTTTTATCTTTTTTGTGTGACATTTTACAACATTTTACAATAAAATCACTTATTCTTCGATATTTAATTTTTTTAGAACTTCTTCTTTATCAATTCTAGCAAATAATGGTTTTGCTTCTTTTAATTTTGTTTTTTCTTCTAAGCATCCAAATTTTAATTCTTTATTAGTAGTATTTAATTGTTCTAATATTTTATTTGAAGTATCAGGTAAGAATGGTTCTAGCAAGACTGCGCCAATTCTTATAGATTCTAAAATATTGTATAAAACAGTTTTCAAACGATCTTGTTTTGTTTCATCATGAGCTAATATCCAAGGTGTTGTCTCATCTATATATTTATTACTTCTTCTAAATATTTCAAATATTTCATCAATTGCATCTGCTATTCTGAGATTGTTCATTTTACTATCTACTTTATCAGGAACATTATTAACTAAATTAATTAATTCGTCATCTATTCCTTCACTAATCTTTGGATTAGTTACAATCCCATCAAAGTATTTATGAGTCATAGCTATGGTTCGATTAACTAAATTTCCTAGCACATTAGCTAAATCACCATTTATTCTCTCAATTAGTAATTCGTTAGTAAAATTACCATCACTAGCAAACGGCATTTCATGTAACATATAATATCTGACTGCATCTACCCCAAAAACATCAACTAATTTATCTGCATACACAATATTTCCTTTACTCTTACTCATCTTATCATCACTAAACAGCATCCATGGATGACCAAATATTTTCTTAGGTAAAGGTAAATCTAAAGCCATTAACATGATTGGCCAATAAATAGTATGAAATCTTAAAATATCCTTCCCTATTAAATGTACATCAGCAGGCCAATATTTTTTAAACTCTTCACTATGATTACCATCAGGATCATAGCCAAGAAAAGTAATATAATTACTTAAAGCATCAATCCATACATAAATAACATGCTTCTCATCAAATGATACTGGAACTCCCCATTTGAAAGAAGTTCTAGAAACACATAAATCTTGAATACCTGGTTTAATAAAATTATTAATTATTTCATTCTTTCTACTTTCAGGTTCAATAAAATCAGGATGTTCGTTGATATAGTCTTCTAATCTTTTGGTGTATTTACTTAATTTTAAAAAATAAGCTTCTTCACATGCTCCACACACATTTCTTCCACAATCAGGACATACATTATCAACTAGTTGTGATTCTGTATAAAAGGATTCACAAGGTGTACAATATAAACCTTCATATTTCCCAAGATAAATATCACCTTGATCATACAATTTTTTAAAAATTTTAGATACTTTTTCCATATGAGTAGGATCTGTTGTTCTAACAAAACGATCATAACTTGTATTCATAATATCCCAAATATTTTTAACTTCTTTTGCTTTTTCATCAACATATACTTTAGTGTCTTGATTATTTTTTCTTGCATACTCTTCAATCTTTTGACCATGTTCATCAGTCCCTGTTTGAAAATATACATCATAACCTTTAGCTCTTTTATAACGTGCTACTGCATCCGCTAAAACAATCTCATAAGTATTTCCTATATGAGGTTTTGCAGACGTATAAGCAATTGCTGTTGATATATAATATTTTTCCATCTAATCATCTCCTTTATTGGTGCTTCCTAATCCACCAATTCTTTCATTCTCTATTTCATTTTCATTATCAACTATCAAAAAATTAGTAAAAACGCCTTGAGCATACTTGTCATTTTTTTTAACAACATAATCTTCTGTTCCCTCGTTTTGTAAAGCAATCCACATATGACCTTCATTATTTGGATTATTATAATAATCGCTTTCTATAATTCCTACTTGATTGCACATTCGTATATTATACTTAAATCCCATACTACTTCTAACCAACAACATTAACATTTCACTTTGTCCCATTGAAACTTTTACTCCTGTTGGAATAATAATTCTTTCTCCTGGTTTAATAGTAAAACCTTCAATTGCTTTAAAGTCATAACCAGCACTATACTTTGTTGATCTGGCTGGCAATTCATAACTATCATATAATAAATGATCGTCTTTTATGTCTTTTTTAAATTGATCAAAAGTAATTTTTTCAAATATTCTCATATATTTCCCACCTTTCAAAAAAAATCACATCCAATTAAGGACGTGATTACGCGGTACCACCTTATTTTATAACTATTGTTATACACTTGAGTAACTTAACGCATTAATACGGCTTAATCTACATATCGATTAAACGATTCAGGAGCCATTAAAATAATCAATCAATACTTATTTCCACCAACAAAGCTCTCTTTATTTGATTAAATTACTTCTCTTTCCATCAAAATCTTTAAATTGAATGTATTATAGCATATTAATTTTTATTCTTCAAGATATTTACTTAAAAAGTTTGAAACTATTTGAATAATTTTATAATCTTCTTCACTTATTGTATCAACTTCATCAAAAATAATTACTAACCCAGCACTATCTCCGTTGACAATAATTGTACTAATTGCATAAGTTCCTTCAAGTTCAACTCCATCGATTATTTCTATTTTTTTGCTATATTTTTCATGAATATTTTCTCTTCTTTCAATAAACTTGTTTAATTGTTCACTGACTTCTTGATTTAAATATTCTTTTCTAAATGACCCACTTACAGCAATAATACTATCTCTGTTAGTTATAATTATATTCTTTTTCAAATATGAATAAATACCATCGGTAAAACTTTGCGCAAAATCTTCTGTTTTTTTCATCAAAGAATATTTTCTCAACACTATGCTTTTATCATCTATACTTATTTCTAAGTTTTCTCCGTCCTTTATTCTCAGACTTTTTCTTATTTCTTTTGGTATAACAATTCTTCCCAGTTCATCTATTCTTCTTACGATTCCTGTTGTTTTCATTTTTACCTCCTATAAATATTTTGTCTATTAAGGGGGAATTTATACGAAAAAGAATATTTTATGATTGTTTAATTAGTTATTGACTGTTCAATTATTTTGATTAGTTCAATTAAGTAATAGATAAAATGTTTTTCTAATTTTACAGTATCTAATATTATAACCAATCTTTTATTTTTTAAACTTAATCTAAACATTCTACTAATTTTATTTATTTCGATAAATAAGTATTCCCCATTAATCTTCTTAGTTAGATTAGGATCCAATGTTACTTCTATGAAGTTTTTCATTTGTTTTATGTTTTTGATGTTTAATCTATTAGCAAGCTTTTCAAACCACTCTTGATACATATAGATAAGGAGAGTTTCAGATAATTTCCCAAATCTATCTTCTAAAGTGTTTTTTGTTTCTATTAATTTCTCGTAAGAATCAATTTCATTAATCTTTTTATGAATTTCAATCTTTAATTCTTCTTCTGCTACATAGTTGTCATCAATTGACGTTTCAACATCTAATAAAGGTTGTGCAGATACTTCTTTTTCTTCAATTATATTACCTTTTAATAAACTTATTTCTTTATTAAGCATTTCTAAAAATAATTCAACCCCTATAGTATCAACAAAACCTGCCTGTTCACTACCTAATATATCACCTGCCCCTCTAATGGATAAATCCCTCATAGCTATCGCAAACCCACTTCCCAATTCAGTAAATTCTTTGATAGCTTTTAATCTTTTTGTAGCTACTTCTGATAAAATTTTAGTTTTATCATACATTAAATAACAATATGCAATCTTGTTACTCCGTCCAACACGCCCTCTTATTTGATATAATTGCGATAACCCAAAGTAATCAGCATTTATTATTATTAGCGTATTTACGCTAGGTATATCAATACCTGTTTCGATAATTGTTGTACAAAGTAACACATCATATTCATGATTTATAAATTTAAACATAATATCTTCTAATTTACTTTTTGGCATTTGCCCATGAACTGCGACTACTTTAGCATCTGGCACTAAATTGGATATTTCTGCTAATTTACTCTGCATATCTTCTATTTTATTATATAAAATAAAAGTTTGCCCATTTCTAGATAATTCTTTATAAATCGCATCTTTGATAATTTGATTATTTTCCGACAAAACATAAGTTTGAATTGGATATCTATTAACAGGCGGTGTTTCAATTAATGATAAATTCCTAATACCTGTCATAGACATCTGCAGAGTTCGTGGAATAGGTGTTGCGGATAAAGTTAAAATATCAATATTATTCTTATACTTTTTAATTTTTTCCTTATGAACAACACCAAATCTTTGTTCTTCATCAATAACCAATAAACCTAAGTCTTTAAACTCTATCTCATTATTTAAAATTTTATGAGTTCCGATTAAGAGATCAATTTTTCCTTCTTTCAAATTCTTAATAATTCTTTTAGTTTCATTTGTAGTAACAAACCTGTTTAATAAAGCTATATTTATAGGAAAGGAACTAAACCTTTCAATAGAATTATTATAATGTTGACTTGAAAGAATTGTTGTAGGGCACAAAAATGCCACTTGCTTACCTGACATAATTGCTTTGAAAATAGCTCTAAAAGCAACTTCTGTTTTCCCATAACCAACATCTCCACATAATATACGATCCATTGGTTTTGAACTTTCCATATCTCTTTTTATTTCATCAGCTACTTTTAATTGATCATCAGTTTCTTCATAATTAAATTCTTTTTCAAATTGATATTGATCTTTGCTATCTAAATCAAAGGCATATCCTTTACTTGCTTCTCTTAATGCATATAACTTTAATAATTCTGAAGCAATATCCTTAATCCTTTTTTTAGCACTAAGTTTGGTTTTTACCCATTCAGTACTTCCTAGTTTATTTATTTTTGGAACCATTCCATCTTTAGAGGAGTATTTACTAATTAGCTCTATTTTTTCCACAGGAATATATAATTTATCACTACCCTTATATTCAATTAATAAATAGTCTTTTTTTAAGCCATTTTTGAGCAAACTCTTAATACCGCAATAAATACCTATTCCATGAACACTATGAACAATATAGTCTCCTATCGTTAGTTTGGTTAAATCCCTAATTTTAGTTCCAAACTTAAAATTTGTTTTATATATATTATTATTGTCCTTTTTATTAAATAATTCCCTTTCACTTATAACTACTAAATCATTATATATAAATCCGCTATTAATTCTTTTTACAATAACATTTATTTTATTTAAAAGGATATTATTTTCATTAGTTATAATCATATTGGCATTATTTAATTCATCTATAACTTTATTTACTTTATATTGATCATGCAAACAAATAATAACTTGTTTCTTAAGTTTCAAGTATTCATTTAATCTTTTATTTATACTTTCAGTATTTCCCACAAAGGGTTCTAGTTCTTTGGCATTATAAATTATATTTTTTACTTGTTTCATTTCGTTATCAAAACTATTAAAATATAATTCTTTTTTACTTTTTATATTGTAGAAATCATTCATATATTCGGTATTACCATCTAAATTTAAACTAATATTATAGTTAAATATTTCTTCTAATAATAACTTATTACTTATTTCTAACTGATTATAATCATTAAAAATAGTTATTCCGTTAACATAATCACTAATGCTAGAAATGTTTCCATAATTAATTAATTCACGATGCTTAATATTAAATGTATCAATGTCTTCTTCTATTAAAAATTCTGTATTTGTATTTATTTCTATTTCTTTAATATTTTTAAGTGTTAATTGACTATTAACATCAAAAGTTCTTATGGATTCAATTGTATCTCCCCAGTATTCAATTCTTATTGGATCCACTTCATTAATTGGAAAGATATCGACAACAAATCCCCTAACAGCCATTTCACCTGTTTTATTAACAACTGTTTCTTTTACATAACCGTATTTAAATAGTTTTCTTACAAGATCATCTATTTTTAAATTATCATTAACTTTTAGTTTAACTTTGCTACTTTCAAATACTTTCCGATCAGGCAAGAATCTTAGATATCCCATTAAATTAGTAACAACTATTTTTTTGTCACTTACGCTTAAAGACTTTAAAGTTTCAAGCCTAGATGTTTTTAGTTCTGGGCTAATAGCTAAAGCCTCACTAGTTAAAAAGTCATCCATAGGAAATAATAGTGCCTCTTCAGTATAATTGATAAGGTTTTGATAGTATTGACTAGCTTCATATAGCGAACTCGTTACTACAAGAAGACTTTTACTACTTTTTTTAAATAAATTATATATATATATACATTTTAGTTCATTTGTTAAACCTATTATCCCAGTACTTTCATTACTCGTATCAAATATCTTATCAAAAACCGACATATGTCACCCCCTTTAACATGACAAAAATGATACTTTTAGTATCACTATCTTTTATTATATTTATTCATTAAATTATCGAATGACATTTCTAAGTAATCATTCATTAATTCAGGCGCCATCTTAAAAATTTCATTAAGTATTTTTTTATCATCTTCGCTTATTTTACTTAAGACATAATCAGCAGTATCCATATTTTTATTATTAGATATACCTATTTTCATTCTCTTATAATCTTCAGTGCCAAGACATCTCTCAATATCCTTTAAGCCATTGTGTCCTGCACTACCTCCAAAAAGTTTAAGTTTGTATTTCCCTACTTCTAAATCCAAATCATCATGAATAACGAAGATATCATCAATATTAATTTTATAAAAATTAATATAATTTTTAATAACTTGTCCTGATAAATTAATAAACCTTTGTGGTTTTAGAAAAATAACCTTTTCTCCTTTTATATTACTTTCGGCATATAGTCCACCATTTTTACTTTTGAAATTAAGATCTAAATCTTCAGTCATAGCATCAATCATTTTAAAACCAATATTGTGTCTGGTTTCACTATACTCTTTACCAGGATTTCCTAAACCAACTATTAATCTCATATTATCATCTACCTTTATTATTTAAATATTCGTTATAGACATCACTTTTTTTAAGACTTCGATCTTTGCTAACTGCCTTAATAGCATCCATAACTTTATAACCATCCGCTATATATTGTTCGATGTGTTCAATAAGTGTACAGTTGTCATAGTTTTCCCCTTTGTTATTGCCATCTAAAATTATAACTATTTCTCCTTTAATGTCAACAACTTGTTTTTTTACCTCTTCAACTGTTCCTCTATACACCTCTTCATATCTCTTACTTATTTCCCGGGAAATAGAAATCTTTCGATTTCCCATAATTTTCAAAATATTTCCCAAGGTTTTTTCAATTCGGTGTGGAGCTTCATATAATATAATAGTAGCCTTTTGATTCTTTAATTCTTCTAATTCTTTAATTCTTTTATTTTCATTACTATCTAAAAAACCATAAAATAGAAAAGGCATAGGCTTTATTCCTGAGACAGTTAAAGCGGGGATTAGTGCAGTAGGTCCAGGAAGAGAAACAACATTATACCCTTTTTCTATAACATAGTTAGTAATTCCATATCCTGGATCACTGATTATAGGTGTTCCTCTATCACTAACTAGCCCTATATTATATCCTGAAGATAAATATTCTATAGCTAATTCTTTATTTTTTATTTCATTGTGTTCATGATTCGCAATTAATTTTTTCTTAAACCCTAATTTCTTCAATAATAACCCAGTCACTCTAGTATCTTCTGAAAATATTACCTCTACCTCTTTTAATGTATTAATAGCTCTAATTGTAATATCATCCATATTTCCAATGGGTGTTGGAATTAAGTACAAAGTGGGAGTATTATTATAACTTTTTTGCGACATAAAATCACCCTATTTCAATAAATTTAATACTTGTTCTGTATACTTTCCATCATCCATATTTAAATAAATAGGATCTAATATCTTTATTCCAGGTTTCCCATTTTTTCTTCCTTCAATTAACAAGATATTAGACTCTTTTCCTTTTTTCGGATAAACAAATTGCATTTTTTTTGGTTCAAGATTATTTTTCCTCATATAATCAATTATATCAATTAACCTTTCAGGACGATGGACTAATCCAATTATACCATTGTTTTTAAGTAATTTTTTAGCAATTTTACAAATTTGTTCTAAATTTAGTGCCACCTCATGACGAGCAAACGTCTTATAATCGCTACTATTAAAGTTAGATTCCTTATTAACTTTAAAAAAAGGAGGATTACAAGTAATAATATCAAAGGAATCTGTTTCAAATTCCTTTGATATTATATTGATATCTGCGTTGATTATTTTAATTCTATCTTCTAGATTATTAATTTTTACTGATTTACAAGCAAGTTCATAAACCTTTTCTTGTATCTCAACACCAAGTATTTCTGCCTTGGTTTTAGTAGATAAAATTAAAGGAATTGGAGCATTTCCACAACCTATATCTAATATTTTTTTTATATTTTTATTTATAGTAATAAAATTAGGTAATAATAACGAATCAATTGAAACAGAAAACATTTTTGTATCTTGAATAATACCTAATTTATCATAACCATATAAATAATTTTTTACTTCCATTTATTTTTTTTCCTCTACAATGCCTATATCCGGAACATTAACACGATATGTTCTTCCTAAGGTATTTACACTTACTACTCTTCCTTCACCTTTAGCTGTATTAATAGTTTGTCCAACATCTGGAAGATCCTTTTGACATTCTTTATAGCACTCATTTTCATAATTCAAACAACATAATAGTCTTCCACAAGCGCCATTAATGTTATTTGGATTTAAAGCAAGATTTTGTGTCTTGGCCATATTTATTGAAACCGCTGCGAAGTCACCTAAAAAGTTAGAACAACAAAATGGTCTTCCACAATTCCCACAACCACCAACTTCTTTAGCCTTATCCCTAACTCCAATTTGTCTTAATTCTATTCTTGTTTTATAAATAGAAGCCAGTTCTTTAGCTAACTCTCTAAAATCTACACGATTATCCGCTAAAAAGCGAAATATTAGTTGATCTCTATCAAAAGTATATGTGGCATCAATAATTTGCATTTTTAATGCTTTTTTATCAACAATTTGACGACATTTTTTTAAAGCTTCTTTAGCGTCTCTTACGTTGCTTTTATGTTGATCATAATCTTGTTTTGAAGCAATTCTTACAACCTTTTTTAAAGAAGTATTTATTCTTTTTTCATCAAAATTTACAATATCAGTTTCCAATTTTCCAAATTGTAAACCCTTTTCTGTTTGGACTATGACAGTTAAGTTCTTTTTTAAATTAAGATTATTAGGTAAAAAATAATATAATCTACCCTTTTCTTTAAATGATACTCCTACTACTTCTACCATTATAATCCTCCTTCTAACATTATAATAAACTTGTCCATTAATAAATTACTATTCATATTAAATTTTATTTTTTCCTTTATTTCTAATATTACTTTTATTTTATCACATATAGATTGAGAAGTGTTTTTATGAGATATAGATTCAATTTGTTTGCTATATTCATCAAAAATTTCAATCTTACAATTGCATTTATTATTTAAAATATCTTTATAGAAAAGTGTCATAATTTCAAATGCTATTTCAATTGCTCTTCGATTATTAATATTTTTGTGCCACAACCTATTTAAATGAAGTAATGTATCAAGTCTGTTTTCCTCATAAAAAATAACAAAATTTATTATACTTTCTATTTTTTCTATATCGAAAATCTCTTTTTCTTCATCTGCCATAATCATGCTTTTCATAATACGGTCTAACAAATTATCACCATCAATATATTTATTATCTATAAACGATAAAATTTGACATCTTGAAACAATAGTATCAAGTAACTGATATTGATTACTTGTTATTAAAATGGCAATAATATTATCTTCTGGTTCTTCTAAAAACTTAAGTATTGAATTAGCAGCTTGAGAATTCAATTTTTCAGCATTATTTATTATATATATCTTTTTATTACTGCTAATTGCTTTTTTATTGAATTCTTTTTGTAAGTCAATTAATTGTTCCTTTTTTATCCACATACCGTCAGGATTAATAATTTTTATTTCTGTAAAATTATTATTATCAATTACTTGGCATTGATTACATTCACCACAATTACTATTATTACTATAATTATTTGGACACAATAAATATTTAGAAAAAGCTAAAGCCATTTTTAAACCATTTTCTTTATCTCTAGTTTCAAAAAGGTAAGCATGTAAATTTCTTTTCTTTTTTATTGAATTCTTTAATATTTTATACACTATTGGTTGTAGTATTTTATAGTCTTCTAACATACTTCACCTCTTTTTAAAAAATAAGTAATAATATTATGATAAATGATAATAAAGCCGGTATTCCAAATAGGCTAACCGCTAAAACAGTAATTAAATTGATTGGAATAATTAGACTAAGTGGCGCCGCAATTAGATTATAACCATAAATAAAAAAGGCGCTAACAATTATTTTTTTTAATACTTTTAAAATTTTTTTTAACATTTTGTCCACCTCATTACATATTATGAGGTTTTTAAAAGTTTATGCTTCACCAGATATTTTTTTTCTTCCTTCTAAAGCCATTTCTAATGTTAAAGCATCTATATATTCCATCTCTGCACCCATAGGAACTCCATGAGCTATTTTAGAAACAATAATATTCATTCCTTCTAATAACTTTAAAATATATAAGGCTGTAGTTTCACCTTCAATACTAGGTTTTACAGCTATAATTATTTCTTTTATATCATTCTTTTTAATTCTTTCTAATAATAAATCTATTTTTATATTTTCAGGATTAATACCATCTAATGGTGAAATCAAACCATCTAGCACATGATATTGACCATTGTATGAACCAACCTTTTCAAATAAAATGACATTCTTTGGTTGTTCAACTATACATATAGTATTTTTGTCTCTAGACGTATCATTACAAATTTCACAATAATCATTTTCTGATAGATTATTACACTTAATACATCTCTTTATTTTAGTTTTTACATTTTTAATAGATTTTGAATATAAATCTATTATATCTTGATCAAGATATAAAGTCGCTAAAGCATATCGTTCTGCTGTTTTTTCGCCAACACCTGGTAATTTTTTATAACATTCTATTAAATTTCTTATTGTAGTTGGATAATTCATTAAAATAATCCTGGCATTCCTTGAGTATATTTACCCATTTTTTCTTCTGTTACAGCATCAATTTGTCTTATTGCATCATTTATAGCAACTACAATCATATCTTCTAGTAGTTCTATATCATCTCCATTTATATCTTTATTATCAATATTAACACTTATTACTTCTTTAGAACCTTTCATAGTAACTGTTACAAAAGAAGCAACACCTTTAAATTCAGCATTATCTATCTCTTCTTTAGCTAACATCATATCCTTTTGTAATTTTTGTGCTTGCTTCATCATTGCTTGTATATTCATATATATTCCTCTTTCTAATTATATTGAACAAGATCACCAAATATTTTTTTTAAATCATCTGTCTTTTCGTTTTTGGTCCTTTTTAATATTTTAGCAATATCTTGATCTTCTTCTATATATTTATATTCTTTTTCTTTAGAATTGTATTCTTTTTTTATTTTATCCCATTCTTTTTCAAATGTGGCTATAACTTTATATTCTCGCTTGTATGCTTTTTTAAATATTTTCTCAATAAATAAAATATTTTCATTAAAGTAATCAGCTAACTTCTCACTTTCATATACAAAAATCAAATTCGTTTCACTATATGCTTTTATCTTTCCATCTAAAACGATTGACACCATTTTTGAATATTCTGGATCTAATAATAAACTTCTTATTAAATCTAATTCTTTTCTAAAAAGTAATAACTTCTTTTTATCAAAGTTTGCTAAAGTATTATTGATTCTAATTTCCTTTACTTTTTTTAAACTCTCTTTTAATTCAATATCACTACTTTCAGATAGTTCTTTTTTTTCTATTTTTTCCGTCTTTTCCTCTTTTTTCTCTTTAATAACTTCTTTTTGTTTATTGTCTAACCCATTTGAACTATTTGGTTTATCAGGTATATTTATAAGACTTTCTTCTCTATTTGATAATTTTATACTTATTAATTCTAAAATTAATTTTGGATTATTTGTATTTTTTATATCTAATATTATTTGGCTAAAATCTTTAATATAATTTAACAATTTTTCTATAGTTACAATATTTGATGAATCTTCATATTCAAATTTATATTCATTATTTTCAAAGTAATTTGGAATAGTTTTATATAATAAAACATTTTTAATATAAAACACAATTTCTTCAGTTAATTTAATAAAATTCTTACCATTTTCGTTGTAATTATCTATTATATTTAATATTACTTCAATATTACAGTTGAATAAAGCATCAACAAATTCCTTTATTTCTTTTTGTGTTATTGTTCCGTTAATTTCGTGAATTTCTTTAATAGTAATATTGTCTTCAGCATATGAAAAGACTTGATCGAGCATTCCTATTGCATCTCTCATCCCACCATCAGAAAGTCTCGAGATTTCTTTTAATACCCCTTCATCTACTGTTATTTTTTCCTCATCA
Organism: uncultured Muribaculaceae bacterium; assembly: GCA_964410275.1. Lineage (GTDB taxonomy): Bacteria > Bacillota_I > Bacilli_A > RF39 > UBA660 > UBA5364. The sequence continues at coordinate 18,690 of CAYPGI010000001.1, forward strand.
CATATATACTTCAATCTTTCTTCTATTTTATTCTGGCCTATTTTTTTATAATCAAAACGTTGACATCTTGATAAAATAGTTGCTGGAATTTTATGTGGTTCCGTTGTAGCTAAAATAAATATAACATGTGCTGGTGGTTCTTCAAGAGTTTTTAATAAGGCATTAAATGCACTTGTTGTCATCATATGAACTTCATCTATTATATATACTTTATATTTTCCAGTAGCGGGCACTAAGTTTACTTTACTCTTTAATTCTCTTATTTCTTCTACACCATTATTTGATGCGGCATCTATTTCTATTATATCAACTGATTGCTTTAAATTAATTTGTGTACAATTTACACACTTGTTGCATGGTTCTATACCATTTAAATTTTCACAATTTATAGTTTTTCCAAATATTTTTGCAACACTAGTTTTTCCTGTCCCTCTAGGTCCTGTAAAAAGGTAGGCATGATTTAATCGATTATTTAAAATTGAATTTTTCAATGTTTTTACGATTACTTCTTGTCCAACAACTTCTGCAAAACTTAAAGGTCTATATTTTCTATACAAAGCTTGATACAAAACCATCACCTCCACGCTATTATATTATAACATTTATCCTTATATAATAAAAGAAAATAAATTTATTATTTTCTTTTGTCTTTAAAAAAATTAACCATTAATTCTCGCGATTCTTCATTACATATTCCTTTAGTTATTTCGACATTATGATTATTTTTTTTGTTATTTAAAATATTTTCAATACTTGATACAAAACCGAATTTTTCTGATTCTGTAGCATATACTAACTTTTTTATTCTAGACTGCAGGATTGCTCCTGCACACATTAAACAAGGTTCTAGAGTGACATATAATGTACATTCCTCTAATCTCCAATTTTTTATTTTTTTACAAGCTTTTTCAATAGCTATTATTTCAGCATGTTTTGTAGCAATTTTATTTTTTTCTTTCTGATTATGTGCTCTTGCTATTATTTTGTTGTTTTTTACTATTATTGCACCAACAGGAACATCACCTTTTTTATAACTCTTTTCTGCTTCTTTTAATGCTTCTTTCATATATATATCCATTAATATCACCTTTACAATAAAAAGGACACACACATTTAGAGGTTCTTAAGGCTGCTATCTTCCGATTCTGACCTGGTTCAAACATAAATGTTGTGTCATATATAAAATACACTATTTTGTTTTAAAAAGCAACTTAAAAATTATTTCCTGGGCAATATTTTAATGTTTCACGTGGAACAAAAAAAATTAAATTCAATCTTACGTTCCACGTGGAACATTACTACTCTTTTTATGTTTCACGTGGAACTTTATCTTTTGTTTTTTATATGTTTCACGTGGAACACTAAAAAGAGTAAGATATAATCTCACCCTTTTATATTATTCTTCAGAATTTTCTTCTTTTACTTCTTCAACTTTTGTTTCAATTTCTTCGCTATCATCTTTTGCTATAATTGCTACAGTACTTACTTTTTGATCATCTTTTAAATTAATAAGTTTTACACCTTGCGCAACTCTTCCTGTTGTAGATACTTGATCAACTGAAAGTCTGATAACTATTCCAATATTTGTAATAATTATTAAATCTTCTTCTCCAGTAACTGTTTTAAAGGCAACTATATCACCATTTTTCTCAGTAATATTTAGAGCTTTTACTCCTTTTCCTCCACGATGAGTAATTCTGTATTGTTCAACATCAGTACGTTTACCATAACCATTTTTTGTAACTACTAATATTTCTTGTCCAATGTTTACTACCTCACAGCCAACACAAGAACCATTTCCGACATGTACTCCTTTTACGCCAGAAGCAGTTCGGCCCATTACTCTGATTTCATTTTCATCAAATCTTATCATGCGACCATCAGAAGTAGCAATTAAAATTTCATTATTTCCCATTGTCTTTTTTACAGAAATTAATTCATCATCTTCTCTTAATGAAATTGCAATCTTTCCATTATTTCTAATACTATCAAATTCACTAATATTAGTTCTCTTTACCAAACCCTTTTGTGTACAAAATACAATATTCTTGGCTTCGTCATTTATTTCTACTTTTAACATTGCATTTACTACTTCATCAGAGCTTAAAGGTAATAGATTAACTATTGGTATCCCTTTTGATTGCCTATTAAATAATGGTACTTCATAACCTTTTATTCGATATACTTTACCTTTATTAGTGAAAAACATCAAATGGTCATGAGTAGTCATAGATATTAGATTTTCTACAAAATCTTCTTCATTTGTAGTCATTCCTTTAATCCCTACTCCACCTCTATTTTGAGTTCTATAGGTTTCACTATTTATTCTCTTAATATAATCCTTATTAGTTAAAGTAATTACTATATCTTCAACTGGGATTAATGATTCATCTTCAATATATTCAATTGCTGTCATATCTATGTAAGTTCTTCTTTCATCTGCATACTTAGCCTTTATTTCTAATAATTCTGTTCTAATTATTTCAAGTATTCTTTGTTCACTTGCTAGAATTGCTTTGTATTCTTCAATTGCTTTTAATAAATCGTTTAATTCTGATTCTATTTTGTTTCTTTCTAAACCAGTTAAACGTCTTAATTTCATTTCTAAAATAGCTTCAGTTTGAATTTCAGTTAAATTAAATTGTGAAATTAATTTTTCTTTAGCCACTTCATCACTAGATGCTTCTTTAATTGTTTTGATAACAGCATCAATGTTATCAAGGGCTATTTTTAAACCTTCTAAAATATGAACTCTTTTTTCTGCTTTATTTAATTCAAAACGCGTTCTTCTTATAATTATTTCTTTTTGATAATCAATATATTTAGAAATGATATCTTTTAATCCTAATACCTTAGGAACACCATTATCTAACATCAAAAGAATTATTCCATATGATGTTTGAAAAGAGGTGTGCTTATATAAATTATTAAGAATAACTTGTGGATTAGCATCTCTTTTTAATGTAATAGTTATTTTTATTCCATTTTTTAGATCACTATGATAATCAGTAATTCCATCGATTACTTTATTATGAACTAATTCAGCAACTTTATTTTTTAAGTCTAGTGTATTAGTACCGTAAGGAACTTCATCAATAACAATATAGCATCGACCATTTTTTTCTTCAATTGTCGCCTTACTTCTAATTGTAATACTTCCTCTTCCAGTTTCATATGCTTTTTTTATTCCACTGTTTCCTAATATTATTCCCCCAGTAGGAAAATCTGGTCCTTTTATATAATTCATTAATTCTAATGTTTCAATGTTTGGATTATCAATATATGCTACACATCCATCTATTACCTCACCTAAATTATGAGGTGGTATATTGGTAGCCATACCTACTGCAATTCCCATAGTTCCATTTACTAATATATTTGGAAATCTAGAAGGTAATATCTCAGGTTCTCTTTCAGATTCATCAAAGTTAGAATTAAAATTAACTGTATCTTTATTTATATCCCTTAATAATTCCAATGATATTTTTGAAAGTCTTGATTCTGTGTAACGCATCGCTGCTGCTCCGTAACCCTCAATATTCCCAAAATTTCCATGGCCATCTACTAACATATAACGATAGCTAAAATCTTGAGCCATTCTTACCATTGCATCATATATTGAAGTGTCACCATGTGGGTGATATTTCCCCATTACATCTCCAACAATACGAGCTGATTTTTTATGTGTTTTGTCAGGTAGATAACCTGATTCAAACATTGAATATAATATTCTACGGTGAACTGGTTTTAGTCCGTCTCTTAAATCTGGTAATGCACGTGATACAATTACACTCATAGAATATTCTAAAAATGATGCTTTTACTTCATTTACAATATTGTTTTGTTCTAATTTATCTCTACTATGATCCATAATTTTACCTCCTATACATCAAGATTTTGCACATATACTGCATTTTCTTCTATAAACTGTCTTCTTGGTTCAACCTCTTCACCCATCAATTTACTGAATATTTCATCAGCTAACATTGCATCATCTACTGTAATACGCCTTAAAATACGCTTTTCTATATCCATTGTTGTTTCATTTAATTCTTCAGCATCCATTTCTCCTAACCCTTTCATACGAGCAATATCATACTTAGTGGTTGGAGGTAAAGTTTCTAAATAATCGTCTCTCTCTTTTTCATTTAAAACATATTTAATTACCTTATTATGTTTTATAACAAATAATGGTGGTTGGGCTGCATAAACATGTCCAGCTTCAACTATAGGTTTGAAGAAACGATAAAACAAAGTTAAAAGTAAAACTCTAATATGTGAACCATCTACATCAGCATCGGTCATTATTACTATTTTATTGTATCTTAATTTACTTAAATCAAATTCTTCACCTATGCCTGTTCCAAATGCTGTGATTATTGTTCTTATTTCTTCGTTTGACAACGCTCTATCTATACGCGCCTTTTCAACATTTAGTATTTTTCCACGCAAAGGCAATATAGCTTGTGTCATACTATTTCTTCCTTTTATAGCAGATCCACCAGCAGAATCCCCTTCTACTATAAATATTTCACATTCGGAAGCATCCTTACTTTTACAATCACTTAATTTTCCATAAAAGTTAGTTATATCAAGGTCTCCCTTACGTCTAGTTAGTTCTCGTGCTTTTTTGGCAGCAACTCTTGCTCTTGCAGCAACCATTGTTTTTTCTATAATTATTTTTGCTTGATCAGGATTTTCCATTAAAAATCTTTCGAAACCTTCGCTAAAAATATTAGATGCTAATTTTCTAACTTCACTATTTCCTAATTTTGTTTTAGTTTGTCCTTCAAATTGAGGTTCTACTACTTTTGCGGAAATTATCATAGTTAGTCCTTCACGAACGTCATCACCTGTTAAAGGATCATCATTTTCTTTTAATATTTTACTATTTTTTCCATAATTGTTAATAATTCTAGTTAAACTACTTTTGACTCCATCTTCATGTGTTCCACCTTCAGGTGTTATTATATTGTTGACAAATGAATAGATTGAACTATTATAGCTATCGTTATATTGTAGTGCTACTTCTAATTCAACATCTTTGTCAGAACCTTCAATATAAACAATAGATGGATGAATAGCATCCTTATCTTTATTTAAAAATTGAACATATTCTTTTATTCCACCCTCGTAAACGAAAATGTCTTTTTTTTCTGTTCTTTCATCAACTAAAATTATTCTTAATCCTTTGTTTAAAAAAGCAAGTTGACGGCTTCTATTGTATAAAATTTCATAACTAAAAGTAGTTGATTCTTTAAAAATTTCTGGATCTGGCATAAATGTTACAGTTGTTCCAGTTCTTTCGATGTTACAATCACCTATTACACTTAATGGTTTGACAGTATGTCCTCCATTTTCAAATCTTATATTATGAACTTTTCCTTCTTTATAAACTGTTACTTCTACCCATTTACTCAAAGCATTAACAACTGAAGCTCCTACACCGTGAAGACCACCAGAAACCTTATATCCTCCACCACCAAATTTTCCACCTGCATGTAATACTGTATAAACAGTTTCTACTGTGGATAATCCAGTTTTAGAATTAATCCCTACTGGTATTCCTCTTCCATCATCTTTTATTGTTACTGATCCATTTTTGTTTACAAATATTTCTATGTCATTACAATAACCAGCCAAAGCTTCATCTATAGAGTTATCAACTATTTCCCAAACTAAATGATGAAGGCCTGACTCACTTGTTGTACCGATGTACATACCTGGTCTTTTTCTAACTGCTTCAAGTCCTTCTAATACCTGAATATCTGATGCGTCATAATGTTGTTCCTTATTCATTTTTTATCCACCTCTTTTGTTTTAATTACAATGCCATTTTTTATTTTAAAAATTTTTGCATTTTTTAATGTTTTTTCATCGATATTATTTAAATCTGTTGTTGTAATTATTGTTTGAGCCTTATTATTTATATATCGCAATAACTTATTTTTTTTAGAATCATCCAGTTCACTAAAAACATCATCCAATAATAATAAAGGAGTTGTTTTACAATATTTTTTAAATACTTCTATTTCTGCTAATTTCAAAGAAATAATAGCTAATCTTTGTTGTCCTTGTGAACCATATTCTTTTAAATTCTTATCTTCAACACAAAAAAGGAATTCATCACGATGTGGTCCTACTAAAGTCATTCCTAACTTAATCTCAGTACTTAATATTTTATTAAAGCGATATCTCAAATTTTCTTTTAAATATTCTGTTTCAAAACTATCTAATTTAAAATAAGGACTATATCTAATATTAAATCCATTAGTTCCTGATATTCTTTTGAAAATTTTTCCACTATGTTCATTTATTTTTAAAATAAATTTATCTCTTGCTTTATATATAAAGATTGCTTTTTCTATTAAACATTCTGTTAAAATATCAAAATAATTTTTATCCACTTCTATATTTTTTTGCATTTGTTTTAAATATTCATTTCTTATTTTTAATATTTTTTTATAATCATTTAAAACTTTATAATACTGACTATATAATTGACTTAATTCTAAATTAAAATATTGTCTTCTTATATTTGGAGATCCCTTAATTATTTCTAAATCCTCTGGATAAAAAATAATAATATTAAGTTTAGAAATATAATCACTTACTTTTTTAATTTCATTATTATCAATTTTAAGTTTTTTATTTTTATTATCTAAATAAATTTCCATTTTAGTATTAATATTATTTTTTTCTACAATTCCAAAAATTTTAGATTTTGTTTGACCTTCTTTTATTAAATTATTATCAATGAAAGAACGATGTGATTTTGTTAGTCCTAAAACATATATACTTTCTAAAATATTTGTTTTACCTTGGGCATTATTGCCATAAATAATATTTGTTTTTTTATTAAATGTTAATTCTAATGATTCATAATTTCTAAAATTGACTATTTCTATTTTTTTTAGAATCATTATACTGCCCCTTTTCTATTATTTTGCCATTTAATTGCTGTTTAAAGATTTTTAGCAATTATTAGTACTCCTATACACAATTATATTATATCACATTAAATTGATTAAAAAAAGAAAAAATAAGCAATATTGCTTATTTTTATGTTGTTTGTAGCTTCATTAATTTTGATTCTAACATAGTTGCTCGATAAATTTGATTTTCTAAAATAAAATAAGATAAATCTAATTCTATTTCTTTACCATTTTTAAAAGAAACAATTCCTTTATTATCTTTGTTTTTTAGATAATCTTTGATATTTTTTAGAGAAATCCAAAAACAATGATCAAACCTAGGTGAACTAGTAGGAAAAAATATTATTCCGCCTGTTTCACAAACTATAATAGGTGCTTTGTAATTTACACCAATTAATTTTTTTGTGCCTTCTTTGCGTCCTAAGTATGAACTACCAAAATATTTGCAACTATCATCAATTATTTTAGTAGTTGATTTATTTACTAAAAATTGATCATTTTCTTCAATAACTTGTGATATTTTATCAGTTACAGGTATTAGAATTAATGTTCCTCTATTTATTTCATAACTATCTTTCATATTTCACTCCCCCCTATGACAATTTTCCGCATAACGGAATTAACACTCTTATACTTCATTTTTTTGTCAAATTTTGTCGAAATATGAAATTTTTAGTATTTTCTTTATTTTAATATGTTCTTATTGGTAAAATTAGTTGAATTATATCATCACTTTCGATGTTTTTTACAATTATAGGTTTGATTTCTCCATTAAACATCAGATATACTTCTTCACATTCTAATGATTTTAATGCATCTATCATGTATTTTGAACTAAATGATATTTTTATTTCTTCTTTATTGTCTTTATGACACAATATTTTTTCTTCTACATTACCAATTTCTGGAATATTAGATGATATCACTAATAAATCATTTTTACTTTCTAATTTAATAGTATTCTTATCACTTTCACTTGTTAACAATGAAGCTCTATCTATAGCTTCATAAAAATCTGTTAATTTAACTTTTATTTTTAATAAAAAATCTGTTGGTATAAGTGATTTAGTATCTGGATAAGTTCCATTGATTATTCTTGACATAATTGTAATCGTATTAAATTTAAAAACTACTTTGTTTGAAAAAATATGTAATTCAATGTTATCATCTTCATCATTAAATAATTTAGTAATTTCCATTAAATTTTTTGATGGAATTATTATATTTATTTTTTCATCTATTTTTTCTTTTAAAGTTACTATTTTTTTAGCTAATCTATATGAATCCGTAGCTGTACATTCTAATTTATTATCTAATATATTAAAATTGATTCCTGTTAAAACAGGACGAGATTCTTGATTTGAAGTAGCAAATATAGTTTGATTAACTATATTTTTAAATACTTTTTTATTAATAATGATTGGATTCTTATTATCTTCTAATTCTAATTGTGGAAATTCTTTAGCATTATTACAATTCAAATTAAAAGACGAATTTGATGTATATATATTTACTTTAGAATCTATTAGTTCTTCTATATTTATTACTTCATTAGGTAATTTTCTGATAATATCATATATATATCTACCTGATAATACTAAATCTCCTTGTTCATCAATATTTTCAATTTCACTCTTATCTATAAAGGTTTTTATAGCAATCTCATTATCAGTACTAAGTAAATATAAACCTTCTTTCGTTAATTCAAATTTGATACAATTTAAAATAGGGATTAAATTTTTACTAGAGACTCCTTTTATTACATAATTTAAATGTTCCATTAAAATATTTTTTTTGATAGCTATTTTCATAATCTTCTCCTTCTTCTTTTTATTATTTTTTATATATATATTATTATTATTGTTGTGGATATTGTGGAAAAGTGTTTTGAGTCTTAAATATAAACAAAACTAGAAGTTTTAATAATAAAAGTTTTCCACTATTTTATTTTTTGAACTATTTTTTCAATAGCATCAGCAAGTTTTACATCCTTTTTAATTTCATTAGTAATTTTTTCTACTGAATGCATAACAGTAGTATGGTCTTTTCCACCAAATTCACTACCTATTCTAGCTAATGGTTCTTCTAAATAAATTCTACATATATACATAGCAATTTGTCTAGGTACACCTATATTAGCATTTCTCTTTTTACTTTTTAAATCTTCAATAGAAACATTATAATGATTAGCAATTAATTGTTGAACCTGATCTATTTTATTTTTTGAAATAATACTTTTCACAAAATAATCTTTTAAGGCCTCGATTGCCAAATTTAATGTTATGTTAGAACCATTCATAATAGTTGCATAAGCATAAACTCTATTAATAGCTCCTTCTAATTTTCTAATATCACTAGTGCAATTACTAGCAATATATTCTTTTACATCTTGTGGAAAACCAAAAGTCATTTCATAAGATTTTATTTTATTATCGATTATATTCATTCGTAAATCAAAGTCTGGAGGTAATATATCAACAGTAAGCCCCCAATTAAATCTAGTTCTAAGATTATCTTCAAGTTTTCTTAAATCATCAGGAGACCTATCAGAAGCAATAATAATTTGTTTTTTATTATTGTGTAAATCATTAAAAGTATTAAAAAATTCTTGTTGAGAAGTTGGCGCAATTTCTAGATATTGAATATCATCAATTATTAAAACATCTAAATCACGATACTTCTTTTTAAATTTATCCACTAAATCAAAATTATTTTTTGATACTTTATGTTTATATATTTCAACAAAATCATTAACAAAATCATCACTTGTTATATATAATACTTTTTTATTACTATTTTCTACAATATAATTACCTATTGCATGCATCAAATGTGTTTTACCTAAACCACTACTACCATATATAAATAAAGGATTATATATTTGTCCTGGCTTTTCAGCTATAGCTAAAGCATTATATTTCGCAAATTTATTGCTTTCCCCTACTATAAAATTATCAAAAGTATGTTTTGGATCTAAGTTGGATTCAAATTCATCAGCAGGTACTCCTATATTATCAATATCAATTATAATGTTCTGCTCCAACTCTTCTTCTGTAATATATTCAATTTTGAAGTTAGAACCTGTAATCTCATTAAAAATAGTTTCTATTATTTCATTATAATTAGTTTTTAAATGTTTTTTATGAATCGGCATAGGAACTAATATCTTAGCATAATCATCATTCAATTCAATTAATTTTGTATCAGCAAACCATGCATCATAAAGTAATGGTTGTTTTAATTCGTCTTTAATTTTATTTAAAAAAGATTTCCATATTGCTTCAATATTCATAAAATCACCTCTTTTAATAACTTAATTTCATTTTACCTTATCTTTGTGGAAAAAACAATGAAAAATATTGAATTATATAAATAAAATATAGTTTTCAACAAAATTGTGTAAAAAAAGTTATCCACTATTAAAAGTTAAAAACTTTTCCACAATTATGTGTAAAAGTGGCAGGAGGTAAACAAAAATAATTAATATAATATATATATAAATGTGGAAAACTATTTATAGAAGAAATTGTTTGACAAAAAGGCAATTTCTATATATAATGAATTAGCGACAAGAATTATAATTTAAAATATTCAGGAGGTGTATATATATGAAGAGAACATTTCAACCAAACAAAAGAAAAAGAAGCAAAAAGATGGGTTTCCTTGCTCGTGTAAAAACAGCTATTATTAAAAAAAGAAGAAAAAAAGGACGTAAAGTATTGTCACATTAAAATTACCACTGTTTTTTTCAGTGGTTTTTTACTTAAATGAGGTGGTTTATGAAAAAAGTTAATATTTTGAAAAAAAATAGTGAATTTCAAAGAATAATAAAAACAGTAAAACCATATAAATATAAAAGTTATATGGTATATGTTGAAAGAATAAAAGAAGAAAACTATTTTTTTGGTATATCAGTAGGAACTAAAATTGGAAACGCTGTTACTAGAAATAAAATAAAAAGACAAATTAAAAATATTCTTGATCAAAAAAACTACCAAAAAGGTTTTAATTGTATTATAATAGTAAAGAAAGAAGTAATATCACAGACATTTTTAGAAATGAAAGAAGAATTATTTGAAATACTTTCAAAAATAAACATATTGAAGGAGAATAATTAATTATGAAGAAAGTACTAATTGTTATAACATTAATGATAGTAGCATTGACTATGAGTGGATGTACTAAAATGTTAAAGAACGAAGACGGAAAACCAGTAATAAATAAAGAAACAGGACAAAGTTTAACTGAAAATATTCTTTGTAGACCAGAAGATCAATCAACAATAGATATATATAATAAAAATAATATAAATATTGATAATTTACAGGAATGTAAAAATTTTAAAATAACTACAGGTGGTTATGAAGGTATATGGACAACAATCTTTGTTAAACCATTAGTATGGGCAATAATCAAAATAGGATCAATTGTTAAAAGTTATGGGTTATCAATAATAATAATAACAGTATTAATAAGGTTATTATTAATGCCTATAACAAAAAAGACAGCTATGCAATCAGAAAATATGAAAAAAGTGAAACCAGAACTTGATAAATTAGAAAAAAAATATCAAGGACGTAAAGATAATGAGAGTTCTATGCAAAAGAGTCAAGAAATGTTAGCTCTATATAAAAAATATAATATTAGCCCGTTATCTGGTTGTTTATTTTCATTTATTCAAATCCCTTTATTCTTAGCCTTTTTTGAAGCAATGAATAGATTGCCAGTTATATTTGAAGAAAAATTTTTAACTTTACAATTAGGAACAAGTCCGATGACAGCATTTAGTAATAATCAATATCAATATTTAATAATAATAATATTAGTATTTGCTACAACGTATTTTTCATTTAAATTAAACAGTGGGGCAACAATGAGTCCTGAACAAGCTAATCAAATGAAATTTATGATGAAATTTTTATTAGCATTTATTCTATTTATATCATTTTCCATTTCAGCAGGAATTGCGTTATATTGGATAGTAAATAGCGGATTTACTATTTTACAAAATATACTGGTAAAAAGGAGTAAGAAAAATGAGATTATTAAAGTATGAAGGAAAAACTAAAGAAGAAGCAATCAGTAAATGCCTAACTGCCGAAAATAAAAAAGAAGAGGATTTCTATATAAAAGAAAGTCAAGTAGATGGGGGCCTTTTTAAAGGAAAAAAAATAATTATAGAAGCACTTTTAAAAGAAGAAGTAATAAATTATATTAAAAGTTTTATTTCTGATTTAAGTAATTTAATGGGAATAACCATAAATAGTGAAGTTAGAGAAAACGAAAATATAATAAAAGTGCTATTAGTTACTGATAATAATGCTATTATAATAGGAAAAGATGGACGTACTTTAGAAGCTATTCAATTATTAATAAGACAATCAATAAATAGTAAAACAGGAATGAATATTAAAATTAATGTAGATTCTTCTAATTACAAAAAAAACAAAGAAAAGAATTTTGAATACGAAATAGTAAAAATAGCGAGACAAGTAGAAAAAACTAAAATAGAAGCAAAACTTGATCCAATGAATTCATATAAAAGAAGAATAGTACACACAATCGTGTCTGAATTTAAAAATTTAGAAAGTACTAGTGTTGGAGAAGTTCCAGAACGTTATGTAATAATAAAATATAAGGAAGACTAACAAAGTCTTTTTTATTGACTATAAATATCATATAATGTAAAATATCTCTCGAGGGAAGAAATATGAATGAAGAAAAAGTAATAGAAAAATTATTAGATAAAGTTGATGAAAATTATTTTTTTATTGTTAAAGAAATTTTAAATCATGAAGAATTTATAAAAAGAAAAACATATTGTCATCATGAAGATAGATCGGTATATACTCATTCATTAAGTGTCTCAATAAAATCATATAAAATAGCAAAGTTTTTAAGATTGGATAAAAATAGAATTGCTATAGGCGCATTACTACATGATTTTTATTACGAAGATTGGCAAAAGAATAAATCAAAGAAACCTTTTTTGAAGCAACATGGTTTTATTCATCCAAAAGAAGCGTTAGAAAATTCAAAGAAATATTTTCCAACAATGATAGATAAAAAAACTAGTAATATAATTGTAAGACATATGTTTCCGTTAACATTAATACCACCTTTTTATATTGAAAGTTGGATAGTTACCATTATCGACAAATATGTTTCTTTAGAAATATTTAGAGAGCCAAAACAATTACCAAAATATATAGGAATCAGAAAAAAAGATTAGGAGGTGTCTTATGGAAGATACAATTGCAGTTATTTCTACGGCATTAGGGATTGGAGCTATTTCTATTATAAGAATTAGTGGAAATGATGCTATAAGCATTGTAAATAAAGTAAGTAAAAGTAAAAACTTATTAGAAGTTCCGTCACATACTATTCATTATGATCACATATTAGATGATGGAAAAATAGTAGATGAAGTACTAATTTCTGTAATGAGAGAACCAAAGACATTTACTAGGGAAAATGTTGTAGAAATAAATGCTCATGGGGGGATAGCAACTACTAATAAGATTTTAGAAGTTTTACTAAAAAATGGTTGTAGATTAGCAGAACCTGGTGAATTTACAAAAAGAGCTTTCTTAAACGGAAGAATTGATTTGACTCAAGCAGAAGGAATAATGGATTTAATAAACGCTAAAACTGAAAAAGCTAGAACTCTTGCTATAAATCAAGTGGACGGAAAAGTATCAACATTAATAAAAGAACTTAGACAAGAAATAATAGAAGTTCTAGCAAATATTGAAGTAAATATAGATTATCCCGAATATGAAGATATTGAAGAAATGACAATTCAAAAAATAATTGAAAAGACAGAAAAAATAGAATCCAAAATAAAATTAATATTAAAAGAAAGCGAAAATGGAAAATTAATTAAAGAAGGTATAAAGACATCAATCATAGGTAGGCCAAATGTTGGAAAAAGTAGTTTGTTAAACAAATTAATTGGAGAAGAAAAAGCCATAGTCACTGAAATAGAAGGAACAACTAGAGATATTGTAGAAGGTACACTTAATATTGATGGAATACTTTTAAATATAATAGATACTGCTGGAATCAGAAAAACAGAAGATATAGTTGAAAGTATTGGAGTAAAAAAGAGTTTAGAATTGATAGAAAAGTCAGACTTAATATTATATGTATTAAATAATAATGATTTTATTAATAATGAAGATATAGAATTATTATCTAAACTTATAAATAAAAACTATATCGTAATTATTAATAAAATGGATTTAGATAATAAATTAGATATTAGTAACCTTGATTTAAAATATATTGTTAGAACAAGTGCTATAAATGATAAAGGTATTGAAAAATTAAAACAAATTATTAAAGAGATATTCAATCTTGAACAAATTGAAAAAGAAGATTTAAATTATTTAAGTAATGCCAGAAGTATTGCTATTTTAAATAAAGCATTAACTAGCATTAAGGAAATAAGAAATGGTATAAATAATAATATGCCAATAGATATGATTGAAATAAATATTAAGGAAGTTTGGAATTTATTAGGTGAAATAATAGGAGAAACTTATCAAGAAGAACTAATTGATCAATTATTTAGTCAATTTTGTTTAGGAAAATAAGAAAGAGGTGAGATAGATGGAATACGAGATTATAGTAGTAGGTGGTGGACATGCTGGATGTGAAGCTGCATTAGCTTCAGCCCGTAAAGGACATAGAACACTTTTAGTTACTGGAAATATAAAAAATATAGCAGATATGCCTTGTAATCCATCTATTGGTGGTAGTGCTAAAGGCATAGTTGTCCGCGAGATTGATGCATTAGGTGGCGAAATGGGGAAAATAGCTGACAAGGCTTTAATTCAAATAAAAATGCTAAATAGTGCTAAAGGACCTGCTGTTCAAGCATTACGTGCTCAAGCTGATAAGATTACTTATCCAAAAGAAATGCTAAAAGTTTTACAAAATCAAAAAAATTTAGAAATATTAGAATCATTAGTAGAAAATTTAGTAATTGATAATGATGAAATTAAAGGTATTATTTTAGAAGACGATACTATAATTAATAGTAAAATTGTTATATTAACAACAGGAACATATTTAAAATCATCAATTATGGTAGGAGATACAAGACGTAATGAGGGACCTCATGGTGAAAAACCTAGTTTACATCTAAGTAATAATTTAAGAAAAATAGGATTTGATATCGTCAGATTAAAAACAGGAACACCACAAAGAATAGATAAAAAAAGTATCGATTTTAGTAAGGCTAAAATTGAACATGGGGATAGTAATTATCATACTTTTAGTTTTTACGAAAAACCAAAATATAAAATTGAAGATCAAGAGCCATGTTATTTAATATATACGACACCACTGACTCATCAACTTATAAAAGATAATTTAAACAAATCAAGTATGTACGGAGGATTAGATGATATTGAAGGAGTAGGTCCTAGATATTGTCCTTCAATAGAAGATA
>CAYPGI010000002.1:0-5377 GCA_964410275.1 uncultured Muribaculaceae bacterium
GTTTTATTGAAACCTTGTGAATATAAATATGCATATATTTCTTTTGTTTCAGGTTTAATACTCTTATCTTTCCAAATTTTATGTTTTGTTAAATCTAACTTTCTTTTCATTTTATCCTCCTCTCTATTTTTTTGGAAATTAAGTTTCCGTATTTACATATTACATTGTAATTGCTATTTTGTCAATTAAGTTTCCAGTTTTTGTTTACTTTTTATTTTATTTAGTATATAATTAACTTATCAATGGAGCGTGATTGTATGTTAAAAAAAGAAGAAACCATTGCAGAATTAGTAAAAGTTGCTAGAAAAGAAAAAAAGATTTCAGCAAGAAAACTAGCCTCTTTAGTGGGAGTTAGTCATACTGAAATAAATAATATCGAAAGTGGCTTTAGAGTAAAACCATCTATTCTAGTTCTTAAAGGTTTTGAAAAATATTTAGATATTCCATTTAAGAAAACTGCTAAACTTGCAGGATATTCTAATGAAACAATAAAATATGGTGATGATGAAATTATTGTTAGTTACGAAATGTATGATAAAAAACTAAATGAATATAAAGAAGAAATAAAACATATGGAATATATAATTGATCTAAAAAGACATATAGCAATGGATACTAGTGAATACTTTAAAGAAATACATAACTATTTAAATAAACAAGATAATGTAGATAAATCATTATTAGATAAAGCTGATTCTATTGAAAGATATTTATCTGAAATAGAAAAGAAATACGAAAGTATTTTAAAAGAAAAATAACCTTTTCATTTTTGATTAGGTTATTTTCATATTAAAGAATACGGGGCACGTTTTGTGAGTTTACTCATGAAAGTGACAATAGTATTCTTTCTTTTTTATGCAATAAAAAAGGCAACAATATTACTTACGATTAGTTTGTAATATGTTGCTTTAGGGATTCCAAAGGGATTTTCCCTTGGCACACACCGATATTGGCTTTGCCAATATCGTAGTGTGTTTACTATCTTGTCTTAAAGATAGTTTTAACAAAATTAGTAATCTATTTTTTATCCTTCAGCATGATATAAATATTCTTCAGGTATATCAGGATACCCACTTATATAATAATTAAAAATATCATTCATTATTTGTACACATATATTAAATGATTTGTCATCAATTAGATTTTTATTAAGATAATCATTGCCTAATTGATTTTTAATTTGATTATATAAATTTTCATAATTATTGTCAGTAATATTTTCAATTTCGCGAATTGATGGTACTAACTCTGATAATTTATTCATTTCTAATTCTATTTTATTATCTACAAGTTTTTCAATTGTTTCTAATAATTCATATAAAGAGATTGCTAAATAATATGATGAACAATCATCATTTGAAGTTTGTTCATATTTCATTAAATATTGTTTTAATTCTTCTATAGAATAATTTAATATATTATTTTCTTCAAGTACTTTACAACAAGAAGAATCTAAAATATAACCTTTTAAAGAAATTTTATTAAGTTTTATTGTTCGCTCAATTTGATACATATCCTCAGACAAATCAACTAACTCATTTGCTTTAGTAATAAAATTAAATATTTTATTATTTATATCATCATGAATTTTATCTATATCCATATAATTTTCTAATACTTTAACACTTAAATTATTATCCATATATATCACCAATCTATTTTATTAAACTATATACAACCATAAATAACGCACCAGCTATAAATCCAGTTATCAATGTTACAATTAATGTATTAACAAATCCTCCAGATGAGGAACTACCATTTCCATTATTTGGTGATTTAGTTAAAGTTTTTACTTTAGGTTTATCTAAAGTTCGTTGTGCTTCTTTTTGTTGTTTAATAGCCATATTTTTTTCTTTAATTTGTTGATGTACTTGAATTTCACTTTGACTTCTTTGCGCAAAAGATTCTACTTTTTTTGATTGTGATTGAACTTGTTGTACTGATTGTGGAGCAAATTGTGTACTTTCTACTTTTGATTGTTCTTGTTTTGGTTCATGTGAACCTTGAACGATTTTAACTGTTTCAATTGTTGGTTGCAAGTGAGGTAAATCTCTCATTACTTTTAATTTATCTAAATTTAGTTTTCCACTTTTTTCTATCATTCTAACATCAGTAGCATCTTTTTCTCTTCCAGGATTATTCATTGTCGATTTTTTTATTGAATATGTACTTTCTAAAGCAGCCATTTTAAATTGAACATCGCCATATGTGTGTAATGTATCATCATAATTTAATTTTGATTGTTGTGGTGTAATCATATGCTTATAAACTTTTAATTCACCATTATCATCTTTAAAATAGTCTTTGTGTATTACTTCACCATCTTTTCCTCTTTCAAAACAGAAAAATCCTAAATGAAATTCAGAAGTTTTATGTTGAGCCATTACTTCATGATCTCCACCTGGTCTTAATTGCCCTGGTTTTTGTCTTTTTGGTGTATCAAGTCTTTTATCTTTAAAATCAAAATCAGAACCCTCCAATAATTTTTGAACTTTTGGAATATCTTCTTCGTTTAGCATTAAATCAATATCATCATGATATCGTTCATCTTTTTCACCAGTTAATAAATAACAAGGAAGTGCTCCAACTAAATAATAATCAATATTATTATCTGTTAAAACTTTACATAATTTTAGTAATGTTTTATGTATTAATTTATGATTTTCTTCAATCGGCATTTGCCCAGGTTTAATATTATTATCTATTACTTTTTTTGAATTTTCTATCAATTGTTCTTTTGAAATTCCAAATGATTTACTTATTAATTCAGCCATTTCATAATTTTTATCAATATTTTTAGATGATAAAAATTTATTTAAATCATTGTATAAAAAACTAGCCATATCTATAGATGAATTACTCTTTAAATATTCCATGATTTTTTTATCTAAAAGTTCTTGTGGTATACTATCGCCTAGAATACTTTTTATAATTTGATTCAATCTAATTTGTTGTTCTTCAGTTTTACCATAATGATCATCATTTTCTTTTGCTTTTCTATTTTCAATTTTAATTACTTTTTGCAATGTAGATTGAACTATTTGTTTATAAGATTCAGCTGCAGTATGGGTAATAGTATCATCAATACAAGTCATCATACTAGTTACCATATTTGATTCACCATTTTTTTGTTTTTCATATTCTGATGCTAATTGCTTAGCAAAATCAGAAGCATAATCATAATATTCTGTAAATAATAAGTCGATTACATCATCTTTTTTTGATCTGCCAATTGTAGTAATATATGTTCCCTCTAATGAATCATAGGTCTTTATAGCGCCGTTATCAAATAGTGGTGCCATTTGATATGAATCATTTACTTTATCATATAACACTGCAAAATTAGTATAATTAAAATCCTTTTGATCTAATATAGCATTAAATAGAACAGCTTTAAAATAATCTTTCTTTAATTGTTCTAATTGTTCTGGATTTTTAACTTTTTCAGCAAATCCTTTTAGTAAGATATCCATATAATATTTAGTTTGTTCTCGTGACAATTCAGGTTTTGGTTGTTCTGGATTATTTTTGATTCTAGCAACTACTTCACTTACTTCTGGATACATTTTTACAAAATCATAGCCTGATAAAAAATCATATCTTTCTTCATCTGGAATACAACTTATACTTATTCCATCTATTGTTCCATTATCTAAATATAACGAATAGTCTGCAACTGGAACACCACAAATTTTTCCTAATCGTGATACTAATAATTCATATTCGTTTGGGCTACTTTCACCTTTATAAAATCCATATAATACTTCTCCCATTTGATTAAGCAATTGAACTTTTTTTGTTTCATTATAACTTTGCATATGTTCCATATTCATTGTTTGAACAACAGAGTAATCTAAATTTTGATATTTTTCTTTTGTTTCTAAATATAATTTTCTTAATTCTTCAAATTTTGCTTGTTTTAGTTCTTGTTGTTTTGTTAAAAATTCTTGTTTTCTTAATTCTCGTTCTTCAAGCATCTTTTGGATTATATCATTTATTTCTTTATATATTTGTTCTTCTGTATATGAATCATATTTAGAAGAAGTAAATTCATCAATACCTCTTTTTAAAGTTTCATCACTAATAGTACCTTGTTTTTCTTTGTTTAATTGTTCTGCAATGTTTTTAATGTATTGTTCAACATTATAATGTTTAATATCTAATTCATTACTCATCACTTATCACTACCTTACTATAATAATTATACTATAAAAATCTAAATCAATCTACGAATACACCTAAATTTCCATTTCAAAATCATTTTTATCTTTTTTATGATTATCATAATCTTTTATTCTAGACTTTAAATAATCAGGTGCTTCTACATATTCAAATAATTCATCTTGTTTAGTTGTCCCTCTAGAAATACTAACAACATCACTCACATCATATTCATTTTCATCATAACACTCTTTAACAAATTCAATTGTTTCATTTTTAGTATAATCATTACCTCTTTGTAATAACTTTCTTAAAAATTTCTTTAATATTTCAAATATATAATTTAATCTATAAATTAAACTACTATTTTCTTCTCTTAATGCTTTATTTTCTTTTTCTAATATATTTATTTCTTTAGCATATTTTTTATTTTCCTTTTCTAATGATTTATAACTATTAGCATAATTTTCAACTTCATTAAATATCGTTTGTAATTTTGGTTGTATTTCTCTTACCTTTTTTGATTCATTAATAACTTTATTCATACTATCAAAAGTTTCTCTTTTTACTTTTACATATTCTTTATCAAAAATAGCATTTTTATTGGATTTCATATTTTCTTCAAATTCACTCATAGCACTATCAAATTTTTCATTTCTTACATTCAAACTATGATTTAATTTTTTAGTCATTTGTTTATATTGTTTGATATTAATATTTTGATTATCACTACCCTTAATACCTCTTTCTAAATCATAACCTTTATCTACTAGTCTTTTATGATACATATCTTGTAATTGTGACAAATGCATTTTATCTTTTATATATTCTTTTTTAGTTATAGTGTATCTTTCGGTATTGGTTCTATTATCAAACTTCTTAACTAATGGAACAACAACACAATGAATATGTGGTGTTTTTTCATCTAAATGAACGACACTATGAAGAACTTGCTCTTTAGTATATCCTAAATCGTTATAAACAAATTCCATACATGTATTTGCCCAACCTTTAATATCATCAATTGTCATCTCTTTAAAAAATTCTGAAGTTGCAGTAAATAATAATTCATCAGCAACTACATTTCTAGATTTATTAAGCATTTGATTAAAACTCTTTTTTCTATCAGTTCTTTCTGTTTTTTGTTTTTCCTCATGTTGCTTTCTATATTCATTTGTAAGGTTATAAAAACCCTTAACATATTTATCAGTTA
>CAYPGI010000002.1:5387-33693 GCA_964410275.1 uncultured Muribaculaceae bacterium
CAATATTATTTTTACTTAATTCTTGTTTTATATCAGGGTTAGAATTATATGTTTTCTTTTCCCTTTTATTATGTGAACCTATTTGTGCTAAATCAGAAATAGTCATAATTGGTTCACTTCTAAATATTGCATAATTTATATTCATATATCACTCTCCTCTCTTTCTAATTTTTTCATAATACTGATTACTAAAATATACATTGGTTTTATATTTTCAAAAATAATGTTATATTTATGATAAATAATAAAATAGCAAAACAGCAAAAAAACAGCAAAAAACAGCAAAAAACAGCAAAAAAGTAGCAAAATTGCTACTTTAATTTCCAACAAGAATGGCCTGATTTATTATCATTATAAATTTTCTCTTCTTTTTTCAATAAATCTAATAAATACCTAATTCTACTTATTTTAGTTTTTTCATTTAATGATGATGGTAATTTATCTTTTAATAGATTAATAATTTCTTTTCTACTTGCTTGTCCATATTCACTTATATATTTAATTATTAAATTTTTATAGAATTCATTTTCTAACCCTGTATTATAAATATAATTTTCTTTATCATCGGTTATCTTTGCGATATCAGATGAAATATAAATATTAGGATATCTTCCTTCTACCAAATTATCCTTTTTTAAATAATCACTTTGTTCTTTTGTAATAGGATAAGATTTTTGAACACGATCTAACAACATAACTTTATCAATATCCAAATTCGTTTTTTCAAATAATATTTTACTATAATTTTCATCTATTATTTTTCCATACAAAGTAACTTTTACTCTATTATCATCATTCAAATCATAATCAGGTAAAGGAAAAAACTTTTCTTTTTGTATATTATAAACTCTTCTTATTCCACTACCAACAGTATCTATCATATTTAAATTAACCATAGCATTGGCCAAAAATTGATTTCTATAATATGGGGAAGAATATCCATCTTTCAAAACATTTTCTATATTTTGTGGAATAAAATTCCCTTCATTTGTTATTATTAATTTATCTTTTAATTCCATTATATTTATTATACCTTTTAATCGGTAATCTTGATGAACTATACAGTTATTAATTAACTCACGAAGAATATAATTATCATATTGATCAACCTCATTTGGAAATAATGTATTTTCGTTAACCATATAACGATATCTTAAATTTCTAATTTTTGCCTTTAATTTTTCTACATTCACAATAAATGGTATACCAAAATGTTCATAATCAATAACATTTATTTCATCATATAATTTCCAAGTCATTCTAGGCGTATAACCATCCATAAGATAATCATCATCATTTTTTCCTAACAGTAACATAGCTGCAAAGGTAATTTTTCCATCTAAAGTTACTTTTGCTTTATTCAAAAAATCAATATCGGATAAATTATCTATTTCATTCGCAACTGGTTTCCCTTTATTTTTAGTTTTAAATTGTATACGAGCAAGTTTTATTGCCTCAACATCTAAATTATCTATAGTAGCTGTTTCAATTATTTGTCTTGACCAATCATAATTCGCTGTTGCTTTTATTTGTTCTATTTTATTCGGAGTTAATGAGCATATAGATTCACCATTCCTACCATATGGAAAGCCTTTCCAATTCATTGGTGTTCCTGATGCTGCTGGAACTTGAAACATTATAACTCTATTGTCTTCTATATCTAAATTATAAATTTCTATAAATGTAACATTATCAGTAGTATTATCAGAAATCTGTTTTTTTACACTATTAAAGTTATTATCATAGTGATATCTAGTATTAATAAAATTATGAGTTTTATCATCTATACCAAAAACAAGCCAACCATACTGTTTATTTTTTAGTGTTGCTTCATTACTTATAGCAGAAAAATATTTTCCTAATTTATCAATATCAAAATCATTCTCTGCCCTTTTAAATTCAACACATTCATTCTCAGAATTTTTTATAAGTTCATTTAATATATCACATAATTCTTTATAAGATTTTATCACAAGTATCACCTCTATTCCATTTTAACACAAATTTTAGTATTATTTGTCTTTTTTTATCGACATAAAATTATTCTGTAATTATTTCGTATCCAAGTTTTTCGTACGTCTTTTTTCTCTTTTCAAACATATTTCTTGTTTGCCTAAAATTATCATCTACGTAATCATATACTAAAATTTCCTTTTTATCTTTATTTTTTCTATGAAGTCTTCCTGTATATTGTGTCACTTTTGTTATTCCCGATATAGGCATAGTTAAAAATAACACATCTAAACTAGAATCATCAAATCCCTCACCAATATATGACCCGGTTGCTATAATTATTTTATTACTATTCTTTTCATCAATTTCTTCTTTTAATTCATCATATTTTTTTAATACTTTCTTACCAAGGCCACCATGATATAAAAACAAATTATTTGTAAATCTAGACAATTTATCTTCAAAATATTCCATATGTTCTATTCTTTCAGTTAATATTAATATATTCTTTCCACTTTCAAATTCATTCTTTACATCTTTTATTATTTTATCACTTCTAATAACATCTTTTACTATAAAATTATTAATTTCATTAATTGTATAGTCCGTTATATTTTTATCTACAAATGACAGATGATTATTTTTAACATACACCTTCATCGGAATATTTAAATCTTTATTAAACTTTTTAAAATCAACTTCATATCTTATATCACCACATTGCATTTTAATAATAGGTGTATGACCATTTTCTCTATCTGGAGTAGCTGTTACTCCATATACATATTTTGCATTAACAGTATTTACTGCACTTTCATAAGTAAATGCTGCTAAATGATGACATTCATCAATGATAATCATTCCATAATTCTTAACAATATCATTGAATTTTCCATTATTCCATATTGTTTTTATACTAGCAACATCTATTTTATTAGTTACAATATTTTTTCCACCACCAATTTGTCCAACTTCATCTATGTCTAAAAATTCACTAATTCTATCTTTCCATTGTTTTAATAATTGTAATGTATGCGTGATTATCAAGGCATTTACTTGTCTTTCAGCAATCATTTTACAACATACTACTGTCTTCCCAAATCCTGTAGGAGCATGTAAAATACCTGTATCATACTCTAGCATTTTATTTAATGATAATTCCTGTTCTTCTCTTAATTTACCATTAAATTTAACTGCGATTTTCTCTCCAACATTTCTTTTATCAGACACTTTTATTTTTACATTTTGATCATTGCACAAATCACATAAATATTCATATGTTCCTCTAGGGATTTTCAAATATTTTTCATCTTCTTTGCTACAATCTATTACCATAGGGATATTATATACTGACATTCTCATTCTTTGCTTTTTGTAAAATTCTGGATTAGCAAAAGTGGCAAGTCTTCTAAAACTATTTTTAACACCTGCATTTAAATTAGCTTTATCAATATAAATCATATCATCTAAAATCACATCTATCTTTTTAGGAAATTTAAAATTATTTTTTCTTTTATTCTTAATCTCTGTTTTTATATCTAAATCTTGATGACTTATATCGATAGTATCACTCGATAATTCCTTTATTTTTTCAAAGACTTCATCTTGCGACATTTTAAGTACTTGTTTCAAATATTCAAATTGGCCTTTTATTGATATAAAATTTCTATCTATAAAAATTGTATTACCATACTTTGCAGGTTCTGTTTGAAAAGGTAAGGCAATTAAATTACCATACCCACCTTTAGGTAAATAATCTTGATTAGGGAACATTCTATCAAACGAATCAATTTTTAAATTATCTCTTATTTCCATAGTTTTTGATAATAACAAACTTCCTAATTTTCGTACTGTTAATGCTTTGATTTTGTCTTCAAAAAATATCCAAACATGAATTCCTTTACCAGATCTACTTTTCTCTATAGATATGGGAATACTATATTTATCACAGATACTTGCAAAAGCAAGTACATCTTCTTTTATATTATTTTCATCTTTTTTATCATCGAAATCAAATGCTAAAAAATAACATGTTTCATCATCCAACATAGGGTAAATGCCAATTGTTTGATTATTATAAATATGTCTTTTGATTACATCTGTGGTTAATGGTTTGTTTTCTCTATATTGACAGTTTTTACATGGTTTTCCCATAGTTTTATTACATACACCTTGTTTCCATTCATTAATACAAGCAGGAATATAATATTTTTTACTAGGGTCATTTTTATTAATGGAAAGATATGGATATGTATCATCTCTACCTTTAAAATAGTCAGCATAAAGATTTATCTTTTCATCAATCGACATTTCTACTGTTTGATTATTATTTTTCTTTTGTAACTCTGCTTTTAACAAGTATATTTCATTTGATAATTTCTTCAATTCTAGTTCTTTTTGCTCTATCAATTTGATTAATTCTTCTGTATGCATATTTCACCTCCAACATAAGTTTAATTTGCTATATTATACACTATAATCATAAATATTGTAATTTTTTCCCAAAAAAAGAAGGAAATCAGAAAGTTTTAGCAAATAATATTATTGAAAGGAGGATTTTATGTTAAGTTTAACAAATAAAGAACTTACCAATATTTATGGTGGAGCGATTAGTACTCTACCTAATTTTAGTAACTATGCAAAACTATTTAAATTTATATTTAAATCTATTAAATCATGGTTTTAAACAGAAATTAATTTTTCTGTTTTTTTGTTGAGATAATATATCCTAAAATACTTATAAACAATAATACATACCAATAATTACTAAACCCAAGCAAGTTATCACTTAATGCATAAATATTATGAAAAAAGTGTAATAATATTGGATAAATCAAATTATCAGTTTTATAAAATGAATAATTCCATACTAAACTTATCCCTATTAAAATAATACTACCATCAATATTATAAAAATGTATTATTGCAAATATTACTGAAGTTATTATCATAGTTAAAATGATATTTAATTTTTTGTTTATCTTTTTATATATTCCAAATCGAAATATTATTTCTTCAAATATTGGAGCAAAAATACATGTTGTTATAAATTCAACAATTATTTCGAAAATATTTGAAGGAATTTGTATATTAGTTGTAGTAAAAAACATATAAATAACTATTTGTTCTAAGATAATTCTAATTATAAATGATAAGAATAGGTATTTAAATAATATACATATATTAATTTTTTTAATGTTTAAATATTTATTTATATTAATTTTATCTTTCTTTTTCAAATCATTTATAAAAGAAAATGCAAATAAAACAATTAGTACAATATATATTGCCCTTCCAAAATAAAAATTATTTATTATTTGTTCTGACATTGTATCACCTATCTTCATATCAATTATATCATTTTTATTAATATTAAAAAAGATACTTATCAAAAGTACCTTAAATCCTCGTATTTACTAACATTTATAGTCATTTCGTAATTTTTGGATTTTTCACTATCCTCCATGTCCTGCATCTATTACAATTTTCGCCATAACATCACTCCTACACTATTATATTCAAACAATAAAAAAAGGTAATTAATTACCTTCCCTATTCTACATAATTTACATTGCCTTACTATTATAATTTGATTCAATTATTTGTCGGTTTGTTAAATAATTATTCATTGCATACTGATTATATTCATTTATTATATGCGCAAATTTTTCTATTCCTCCACAAGCAACTATTATTTCAGATACAATTTCTTCCATAGCTTCCGATCCATAACTATAGTCAGTAAATAAATAATATCTTTGTTCTTCTGTCACTTTTATTTTATATAAATCAGCCTTATTAAGCAAAAATTCATATAGTTGATTTCTATAATGATTTTGAATTTTTAGAGTGTTAGGAAATTCTTCTGCTAGTTTTTCATGTGCCATAGAATCAACTTCATTTGAAGTAGGTTGATATGAAAAAGTTAAATTTTGCAAACTTAATCTACTTGCATTTACCATAGTTGCGAATTTATCTTCAAAAGCAAGCATACTTTCACGTTCTTGACATTCATCAATATTTTTCATTTCTCTTTTTTGAATTAAAGGAAGCACCGGATAATTATTATCTCTAAGTACATTATCAACTACTGATCTAAGATTTCCTTCAAATAAAACAAGGTTATAATTAGTCTTTAAATTATCTACTATACTGGGTGAAAGAGAATTATAAAGTCCTGTTTCAATAAGTAAATGGCCTTCATCAGAAACCTTTAAATTTCCTTTTATTGTTGTATCAATTGCATCAATAGTAACAAAATCAGCATCCACATGATTTTTAATGGGATCTATTATCGCAATCTTCATATCACTAAAATTATTATTAATATCATCTGGCACCATACCATTTAAGGAAAAACTTAAAGTAGTGGTATAATAATCTCCAGTTAGCGGCCTATATTTATTTAACATTTCTTCAAATAATTTACTATCAGGAGATTCATAATATATATCTAAATCTCTTCCTAAATTATTTCTTAATTCTTGACGTACTTTTTTATTCATAAACTTAACAAAATCACTAGATTTGTCAGGGACTAATCTTTGACCATCACAACTTGGTATTAAATTACCATCTAACGGTAAATGCCCCATTGCTCTTACTAATACTACATTGTTTATATCCATATCATCACCTATCTTATTGTAACATATTTTTTTTATTATAATCAACATATACTCTTTAAAACTATTAAATGTTAAATATGAAAAAAAATTATAAATTGAATTTATTACAATAAAAAAAATGTGCCTTTTGCTTCTTCAGGCTATCAAAACATAATTATTGATTCAAAAGAAAATTTTTAATTTAACTACACCAAGTGAACTCCTGACCACCGGCATTAATATGATTACTTATTACTATTACATCTTTATTATTGCCATAGGCATCCATAATTCTGGATACTCTTGCAGCTGGTGATAATTCTTCATCAGTAGTTCTAGTTGCTACGACTGGTATTTTTAGTTCTTGAAAACGATTATACATGTAATTAGAAATAAGTAAATTAAGATCCTTTTCAACAATACCATTTCCTACTGCCCCAGAGTCAACACCGCCATGACCTGCATCTACTACAACCATCTTGCACCTCCTCCAAATATTTTATGTAACATAATTAAAAAAGATAGGCTAATTATAACTAAAATTATTTTTAGACATATAAATAGTTGTTTAACCCTTACTATATATAGTTAAAAGACCTATTTAACTATGAAAAAGCTTGACAACACTTGACAATGGGAAGTGTTGAAAAACATTGATAAAAGCATATATAGACCATATAATTAATATAGAAAGGGGTCATGTATATGCTCAAAAAAGTAAGATTTATATTTGTGTTTATATCATTATCAGTATGTCTTTGCTTTATGAGCAGTACTTACTCAAGATATGTGGCTGATGCAACAGGTAATATTGAAGTATTATTCGCTAAGTGGCAAATTCTTGTCTGTGACACCGATATAACAAATAATGCAAGTTCGACAATATCATTTGTACCTAAGATTGAAGAAAGCGAAACTGTTTCTTCAGGTGTTATAGCACCTGGTTCTAAAGGACACTTTGATATTGATATTGATCCTACTAATGTAGAAGTATCATTTAACTATTCAATTGATTTAGCAATTGAAAATGAAAATATGCCAGATATAAAAATAACAGGATACTCACTTGTTCCTGATGGTTATATAGAAGGCGATCCACTTGATATTGTAACTTTGGAAGGGAATCAAATAACTGATACCTTGAATTTTGATAAAGAAGTTGAAGAATTTAAATTTAGTGCATTTACAATTAGAGTATACTTTGAATGGTATGAAGGCGAAGATGAATTAATGGATGATGAAACTGATAGTAATATTGGTTTCTTAGCGGCTTCAGAAGGTAATACTTTAGCCATGAGTGCAAATATATCATTTGAACAAATAATAGACTAAAAAAGGAGTATTAAACTCCTTTTAATTATGATTGTAAATTTACTTTATCAGCTATAATAACGGGTACTACCTTACAATTGGTAGTTTTTATTTCATCATATATTCTAGAATTAACTTCATCAATTTTAATAACAGCAAATCCATTATTAAGATCATATTCACTATTAGTCCAATAACATGTATCAGAAACTAAATAATTAAATTTTTCATTAATAAATTTATAATAACCATGATAACTAATAGCTCTACTTAATTCAGTACTTAATCTATTATTATAAGTTACATTACCTATAATAGCATCAGATATATTGTTTCTTACTAAAAGTGAACTCATTACATCTCTTGATACTGCTTTTAATATGTCATCTACTATCAGTGGTCTAGTATTTACTGTCCATCCATTAGTAATGGTAGTTATTAATGAATTATAATCACTATAAATACCATTTAAATAGGTATTGCTAGGGTTAGGCAGTAGTGTTACTGTATTATCTCCTAAAGTGCTATTAACATCTATTACATGCATTTCTAGACAGGTAGAATTAATCTCAGTACATATTTGATTACTCACTACATCAAATAAAATTCTATCACCTAAATCATAGTTAGGATCACTTGTTGCATCAGTTGTTAAATATTGTTCAGCAGTAACAGTAATTACTACTTGAATAGATGGTCTTATTTGATAGTTTTCATCTTGTGCTTTTAATTCTTCTTCACTTTGTTGAAACAGGTAAGCTTTTGTTCCCCAAGAACTATCTACCTCATCACTTTCAGAGTCTAGTGGCCAAGATACCGATACTTCAAATGTACTTACTTCACCTTTAGCTAAAGCATAATTTCTACTCAAATTAATATTAATATGAAAGGGATAATTATGGGATAGTATATCTTCTACATGCTCTGAAGTTATTGTTTCATCATTAACTACATAATGATCTTCAGTTTCGCCTAGTATTCTAGCCGAAACAATTGAGTAACTAACTTGAGCATCAGAGTCCCCTAAGTTGTTAATATTAATTTTTTCATTTATCGTTTCCATACCAGGATATATATCAGATAATGAAATAACAATATCATTAGAAACCGTTTCCCCATCCTTTTCTAACTCAATATACCATGCTTTAACATTGACTTCTGTCCTAACAGCTACTAAACCGCTATATGCAAACCAAGCAAGAGTTACTGATATAAATGAAACTACAACGAAAGCTAAAGACATTATATTAAGTCGTAAATACATTTTATGCTTTGGCTTCATTTATATCACCTCACCTCACTTATACTTTTTCTGAATCAGCTTTTTTTTCTTCTCTTCTTTTTTCTTCTTTTCTTAATAAAGTTGATAATATTTCAGAACCTATAATAAAGATTATAGGAATTATGATAAATATATAAAAACCTGTGTCGGTAGAGACTATTCTATAAATAGTAGAAAGAATCACTGACTTATAAATAACTACTCCATATAATTGATCTTCCGAAACGGCTGGATCTTCTACTAAATTACCTAATCCTTTAGCACGGAATACATATTTGCCATTTTTATCTTTTGTAACTCCAATAACTTCATGGGTAATAACTTTACCAGCAAAGCCCCCTTTTGTTCCTAGATAACTAATGACATCCCCTTCTTTAATCTTAGATGCATCAACCTTCTTCGATATTAAGACATCCCCTATATCATATTTAGGTTTCATACTTCCTGAAATTACAGTAAACATTCTGTAGTTAAAGAAAGATATTTTGTTTTCACTAACACGTTGCAAACAGACAACAATAATAAATGCTATAAATAATACAATTACTAATGCACGGACAGTAGCCATAATCATTTTCAATTTATTACTTTTTTTCTTTTCTTTTGTTTTTTTCATATAATCTCCTACATATAATCTTTCGCTTTATCTAAATACTCACTAAAAGATTCTTTAAATTTATTTTTAATATCATTACTACCAATTAGTAGTTTTCTTTTTTCATTTGCCATTTCAATCGATACCATTTTAAGTATTTGTTCCTCTGTTACTTCAATTCCGCTACTTAGTAGCAATGAAATTAATCTTTTTAACTGCTGATTAATCATCACAATAGCATACTTTGATATCTTTTCTTTTTGTTCTCTTTTCGATGAAGATATAGAATCTAGAACAAAATAATCCATTAAAAACGAATCATCTAAAAGACCTTTTAAAATATCGTCCCCCGCAGTATCTAAGCTATCTTTCGAATTATTTAGACTACTTTCATTGTAACGACCTAGATAATCATATAAATTCATCGCTGTATTATAATTAGTATTTGACAAAAGGAGATTGGTCTTATTAATTGGCGGAACTACATATGGTGCACTAGCTTTAACTAATTGTTTAACAAATTCACTTACACGCCAACTAATAGCATACTGTTTAATTCTTTTTATTCTTTGCTTAATTGCTTCAATTTCTTTTAAGAAATCATTATGATCTTTACCATTTGGTAACTGTTTAGAGGTAACCTTTAGTTCAATGTTTACTTTTTCATCACCATTCGCAGTTGAAGCAGCATATTCCAAAATTTTATCATTTTTGATTTTGAGTTCTTCCAATGCAGATTCCTTTTTTGATATGAAGAATTCTAAATTATGCATTAGAGTAAAAATAACTCTATTTTCATATGTATTATAAGCTTCCTCGCGACGCTCAATTAATATTTTAGAAAGATATATATCTTTAGTAACAGGATCTATTCTTTCAATAAAATGGGTATTTTTAGATAGGTTTTTTATACTGGCAACCGTTATTTTTTTAGCTTGTTCAATTTTTACTACTTCTTCTTCATTCATAAGGTCCAGTTTAGGATGCTTAACAATATCATCTATATATGGACAAGCAAATTCAATTTTTTCCAACCAGTCTAATGCCATTGAATCGGTGGCAAGTTCGGATTTATAATGCATTTTAGATTCTAGTTTTTCAATAAATTTTTCGCTTTTATTTTTTAAACTATCATCAACAGCAACTCCTAATCCTTTGCCCATATATAATCACCCCTTTTTATCTTGATTTTTTCAATCTTATCACTGTTTCAATACATTCCTTCATAGCACCATTTCCAAATAATTTATTCATATATGCAATAAATGGATCAATTTCTTCACGAATAAGAGCTATATTTAATTGATCAAATTTTCTAAAGATTTTCTTAGAAATGAAATAATCAATTCCCTCTACTTCTTTTCCACCACATTCTACATAAATTGCAATAAATGAAAGCATTTGCTTCATAACACGATTACCAAAAGCCACCCTAAAATGTTCAACAACATAATTATCGAGTTCTTTTATCTTTTCAGCATTTTTTTCAGATAAAACATTATCCATTCTTGCTTTAAGAAATAAATCTTCAAGATAACTAGAATTAATATTCAAAGCTTCTTGCTCCCTACACTTAAATGGATCAACTTTAGTATTGATATCAATAGGCATTGAACGGTCATATACTTTATCCGTTACCATGAATGTTGAGTCGTCATTATTAAGTGTTCCAATATACCATAAGTTTCCAGGTAGTTTTAATTTGCCTTCGATAATTCCTTTAGGATCATTAGGCCATGGACTAGTTACTAGTTCGATAATCCATTCGTCCTTAGAGGGCATTTCAAGAATAGATAACATTTCTGCAAAATAATATTCCACACGTGCTATATTCATTTCATCTAGAATAATAGTGTGTATATCATCATCTAATCTAGCCGCATATAAATGCGCTAACACTTCTGTTTCATTAAATTTCTTTATAAACTCATTGAAATAGCCTAATAATTCTGTTTTATCACGCCATGATGGTTGTACTGATGCAATACAAGAATCCTGTTTTACAAACTTACCCCAAGCATAAGCCAAGGAAGTTTTACCAGTACCAGAAATACCTTGTAATATTATCAATCTACTACAAGCAAGTCCTCCTAAGAAGGCTCTTAGCAGTGATTCATCATAGTATAAGTGCAAATGACTTGCAGCAAAACATCTAAAGTCATCCAATAATTCTGATAATGTAAAATTATTATTATAATTTATAGGCTTAGAAGATCTATGCATTTGATCAATTTTAGTGAGTTTTGGAAATCTACTATCATTGACAGCGGATGCATCTTTATCTTCATCCGGATTTTCTATATCATCAATAGTATTTTTTTCATCTGGCTGCAAACCTAATTGTGAAACCTTCATTGCCATGATTTCGCTTTTTTCTTTCATCAAACCTCTAACTTGAGTATTTAGATCTGCTATTTCATTTAATAAATCTTCTTGATTTAACTTTTTACTAAATCTTATTACTCTTCTAATAGCAAAGAAAATCAATAACCCAACTAGTCCAACAATAATAACTAGAATAATAATAGCTAGCCCAACAAATATCCATTCTGGACCTTCAAAACTACCCCTATAACTATTAATAATTTTCCTGTATTGATTGAAATTCATTATTTGGATAGCTCCCTCTACAATTCCTTTCACCATAGAAAATAATCCATCAAAGAATATCGAAATAAATTCATAGAAAAACCTTATAAATGTATTCATATTTTATTCACCCCATAATCTTCGACTTTATCGACCATATCTTCATAAATAATATTGTCTAAAAGTTCTTTAGGTATAAATGAAAGTATCTTGTCTACATCAACAGCTTTTTTATTAATCAATATATAGTCACATACATATATGTTTCCCCGATCTTTTGAACTAATATCTAATTGTTTATCAAACACTAAAGCATATCTATATCCCATTTTCCTAATACCTTTAACAGTCGCTATGTTACTTAATAAGTCTTCAATAGATATTAAAATAATAATATGATTCTTAGCATATCTATCATCAATTGTTTTCAAAATCTTATTTAACTTTTTTTCTTTAGTATATAAACTCACTGGAATATATAAAAGATATTTTTTATTAAAATCAAATGAATTCATATCTCTAACTAATTGAATTACTAATAAACTTAATAGTACCTCTATCTTATCTTCAGCGACAATACCCTCCATATAGGTTTTATCAATAATATATTCACTATATACCTTACTAAAAGAAATATTATGATGTAATTTTGCTCCATACATATTCTTTTTAGATGATAATTTATTCAATTCTAATTTAAAGATATTAGTTTCAAAACTCTTTAAAAAATAATCTAACATATTGGCACAACTTTTTTGAATTTTAATGATTCCACTAATTGCATCTTTGATTTTTTCATTATCCCAATCTTTACAATGTTTTTTGATTTCTTTCTTGTAAAATTCATCCTTAGCTTTACGATCAGTAATTAAATCTCTTGCATATTCTAAGTTAGCAATTAATATAAGTGCTTCAACGTATCTATTAACCATATCGCTATATTTTTCGTTCTTACCTTGATAATTATTAATTAGTTCAATAGCTGATTCTAAGATTATATTTTTAATGTTTTTTGTTGAAACCTTAGTAGATGTTTTAGCATTGTCATCATCTAACCCATTATAATATTTAGTGTCAATATAAGCATCAATAAGCTTATTTTTAATAGTTACTGATCCTGCACGTTTTCCTTCGTCACCAAGAAAGATTTCTAACAATTCATCTAATTCTTCTATTTTAATAAACATTGCAGCATCAATAATATTTTTACTTTTCCTATTACCTTTTTTGTTTTTTAATAATTCCAAATTTATTTTTGTTAAAGAATCATCCTCTTCAACGGAAATTTCTTCTTGTTGTACTTCTACTTGTGCTTTAATTTTTTGGTTTAATGAATTTGTTTCCGTTTCTTTAATTTCGTTATTTGCTATTTCTAAGAAAGTATCATCTATTTCTGATAAATCCACAGGAATAACCCTATAAAGAGATGTTTTGGCTAATTCATCTTCAATAGCTTCTTCAATTAATTTTTCTTCTTCTGTTAATTCAGGTTCTACAATAGGTTCTTCTATTGCAACAATCCGTTTGTTTTTATTCTTTTTAATTTTCTCAATTAGTAAATTAAATATTTTATTAAAATAATTATTAGTTTTGCTGTTATCTTTTTCTTTATTCTTCTTGATTGCTAAGTTAAATAAGAATAATGTAATAATAAATGATATTAAGACAGCAGGATTAAATAAAACCTTTCTAATAATACCCAAGTTACCTAAAACTTTAACAACTTTCCCAACTATTTGTTTTTGTTCTATAGGTTCATCTTTTCCACTGTTTGCATCACCCATTGTAGTGTATTTACCATTATATACTTCAATAACACGATGGGTAATGTATTCACCATTTAATTCATAAGTAATAATATCCTTTAATTTAACCTTTTGAGTTAATTTAACAATTATCCAATCACCTGCACTAATAGCATCTTCCATACTACCAGTTTGAACTTCAAATGTAGAGTAGCCAAAAAAATTAGCATATTTATTGCCAAGAATTCTAGTTTGAATACCGGTATATATTGAAATCAATAAAACAATCCCAAATATAATCATTAATATATTTAGTGCCCAATCGATAGCTTTTTCAATAAATTTATTTTGCTTCATGCTCATATTATCCTACTACTCCTATTTTGACATTCTAATAGTATATTTAAATTTTACCATATTCGACAATTATTTACAAGATTTAATGGAAGAAATATAATATCAAATCAAAATAAAAAAACACCTAAAGGTGTTTTTTATTAACTTTTTTGATCTTCATCTTTTCCATATTTGATTTCAATAATTAAAGCATATAATTGATAAACAAAGATTAGAAAACTTGGAATAATAATCATGAATAAAAACCCAACAGTAGATTCTACTATAGATAAATATCCACCTATTTTATTATAGATTTTACTAGCCTTACCAATTATAAAATCTTCAGTATAGTCATCACCATTTGCAAAAGATACAACTCTTTGTTCAGTATTAACTTCACCAATAAGACCTACATCAATAGTTACAGATCCATCAGTTTCTAATCGGTAAACAAAGATTTCGTCTCCAACATTGATTTTATTTACTCTTTTGCCTTCAACAATTACTAAATCGCCTTTTTTATAATTATCAGAAGATATATCCCCTTTGATTAAAATAAGGGAAGTTTCACCAAACTGGGTAACTCCACGATTATTATAATTTAGCAACAACACTGTCATAGTAACTGCAAAGGTAAAAAATATGAACATCGCAATTCCCATTAGTATTTTCTTAATTACTTTTAATATTTTCACTTCTACCACCACTTCTA
This sequence comes from uncultured Muribaculaceae bacterium, assembly GCA_964410275.1. GTDB lineage: Bacteria > Bacillota_I > Bacilli_A > RF39 > UBA660 > UBA5364. Next base: position 20,521 of record CAYPGI010000002.1, read on the forward strand.
TCATAGCATAAATATATTAGTATATCAATCATTTTAATATGTACTTTACATTAACAGTCACTAGTTTCTTCAATTGTAAAATCTTGATTAGTATATGTATCTTCAAAATTTTTCTTGTAGAAAATATAATTCAAACTTTTTTTTGCTTCAATATTAAACTTAATCTCATCCATATAGCCATTTGAATCATTATCTATACCTTGATTACTATCAATAATTAACTTACTATCATCCCATGTAACTTTAACACATTTATTAACTGCATAGGAATTAGAAATAATTAATCTATCATAATTAGTATAATTGTTATATTCTAAAATTAGCGTATTTTCTTTGCGGTCAACTTTATGAAGAACAAAGTCACCTACTAAAATTTTACGGTAAGGAGATGTACTAGTAGCTTTTACTTCGACGGTAACATCCTTCAATTCGTATTGGGGATCTGTTAAAATAATAGTGAAATATAATTCATTAGTAGTAATTTCACTTACCCAATCATAATTTCCAGCTTTACAATCTGTTTTATCAAACAAACTAACATCTACTTGATCTTCTGTATTATTTACACAAGATTCAGTAGGAGTTAAAATACTTTCCACAGTATTTAATTCAGTGCCATTCATATGACATTCAGAATGCTCTGCTGCTTCACCTTTAACAACACAAGTAACTTCATATTCAATATCATAATTAGTTATGACAGATTGATTAAGATTGTTTTTAACACTAAAATGAACACTTTCTCCATCCCACTTACTATCTATTGTTTTAATTGAATCAGTTGCTAAATAATCACTAATAAAGTAAAAACCTTTAGATTTTAAATAATAATCCCAAACTAGATTAGAAACATATTTAGCAAACGTTTCACCATAGAAATATATAAAAGCACTAAATCCTACTATTAGTGTTAAAATTATATAATTCTTAATCTTCTTCATAACATCACCTACTCTACTATTATTTTTTGCCAACTTTCAATTTCGATATTTAGATAGTCAACCAAATCAGCATACACAATATCATTGTAATCATTTGAAAATTTAACTTTTAATTTATAATCATCAAGTTTCCCAGACACATGCCCTAGTTCTTGAGCTGGTGTATCACAAACTATTTCGTTTTCAGAATTACGTTCATATGTTTCATCACATGTTAGAACTAATTCTTCATTTTCGCCATCAATCTTATAAAGTTCAATAATTAGTGGCAACAAATGATATGTCTTAAGAGTTATTCGATAATTAACTGAAACATTGCTAATTTTACCCATATAGTTATTACTTACCGAAAAAGGATACTCAATATCATCACCTGGTTTTAAATCATTTAAAGATAATTGAAATTCATCTAAATTTTCAGCATTAAAGATAAATGAGGCAATATCTGTTTCATTTGAACTTAGTGTAGTATTTGAGCGAAAAAATGAATAAGCAACACTATACCCAAGCATTAAAAACGATAATACAAATAAAACTATTACTATTCTTTTTTTTCTTTTCATACTACTCCTCTTTTACAATAAAATACTTTTCTATTGTCCCTATCTTTTCGATATCATCATATAACTCAAATACAAATTTATATCCAAAATTTTCGAAATTATTCATTGTTAAATTTAACTCAAAATCATTAAACAAATAATCTGGATCAGTATAGTCTATTGGATCAGTAGTAACATAATAAACATTACTTTCACACATATTGAGAATATCACTTACATATTGATTTAAATCAACAATTGAATATCCTTGATCAAAAGCTGTTAATTGATTTTTCTTGTACAATGAAACTCTAATATTAGGATTTTTTAAATTGCCGTTTTGTAATATATCAAATGACACATTAATTGAATCTTCCTTTTTAGTTAAAATACGATATTCATCATCCATTACTACATCAAAAGCATATATAATAGGAACTTTTACTTCAACCGGAATGGTTAAACTAATATCATTTAATTCATCATAATAATATCCATCATAAGAAGCAAAATTAGAAATTTTAAAATAATATGTACCTTCTTCTAAATTAGTGTCATTATCACCTGTGATTATTGTAAGATTTTTAGTCACATCATTAATTCCATTATTTAAATTAATACGGACAATGTTATCACTTTCTGGATGATAAATATTATTATCTACTTTAAAAATAATGTTTTTTAAATGACTTCTGTCAATTATTTCTCCTTCACTATTAACTAATTTAATCGATAAGCCTATTTCTTTATCTTCATATGTTGTATCAATTATTTTAGTATCATTTAAATATTTGTAACTCACTCCACTAGTAATATTAATATCAGTTGATGAAGCTTTATTAAATTTTATTGGAGTGCCACCATAAGTAGTAGTTAAATTTAATGAAGCTTGAGTACTAGTTTCGTTTACTGTTGAATAAATATTAAATGTTTTAATGGTATCATTTAAAGTAGGTCTTATATTATTGCCTTCTGAATCATGTAATTCTAAATATAAAGCAATATCATTGTAATTACTTAAAATATCAGTATTAACAAAATCTACTGTAATAATGAAATCTTCAGTAATGGTTCCTTCATCATAATAATCATCTTCAACAAAGAAATTATTAGTTCCAATCTCTTTAAATAAGGTAATGGGATAAGTGGCAACTTTTGTACATTCCAAATCTTCTATGTCACAACTGTCATTATATCCATATATATCCTCACTAGTAGGCACTATATATTCATAAACAACCTCTTTAATATTATCAATCAAAGTGACTTTGGTTCCAAGTGGTAATAATATATTAGAGATTAAATTATGATTACAGTCAATTATTTCTTGACTAGTATTTGAATAACTAACATTTATTGTGATTGATGACTTATTAGTAACATAAGGTCCGACATCAATATAACTATTAGCGTTTCTACCAACAATTAAATTTTTTACTGCATATCCATTCAAAACAATATAATCAGTGTTAATATAAGTAATATTACCGGCATTATCTGTTGCTTTAACATAAATAATATAAGTCCCTATCTCACCGATTATTATTTCACTTGAATAAGCAATCCAATCTTCACTATCTAGTTCATTTAAATCATTATTACTTAATATAACATCGCTAATATGATATTTAACATTCAAAATGCCTGATAGAGAATCACTAGAATCAATAGTTAAATTCTTTTCTCTATCGACATAGATATAATCAAATTCAGTTCTTAAATCAGTCCATATAGTTTCATTAAAGTTTATATCAGCAGTTGGTTTAGTCATATCTAGTATTAATAAATCAGTATTTAAATATGATACATTATCTTCTGAATCGATTACCTTAGCATATAGAACATAAAAACCTTCGGTTTTTATTTCAACACCATCAGTATAAGTTTGCCAACTCACAATATCTTCTGGATTTAGGTAAAGTGGAGAACTACTAATATAATAATATTTTTCTTCTACCAGGTTTTCTTCATCAGCGTCTTCGATAGTAAAAGTAAATTTTGAATTATATGAATTAGTTTCTAATTCATCATCTAAACTGTTCCATGATTTAGTTCCAATATTTATACTAGCTACTAAATTAATCTGTTCCCTAACTAATAATTGTAACTTTTTTTTATTATAGTTTTTTACTCGAGAAAAATCATTTAATTTAATAGATTCATTTAATATAACTCTAGTTTTTTGACTAAGAGTATTAATTAATAGCATAGAAATAAAAACTAATACTAACATTAAACAAACAACTTTTTTATAATTAGATAATTTACTAATAAAAGTTCTTATTCCTAACATAATGTTCCTCCCTCCAATTAGACTGCAGAGCCTATTTTACTTATGTTATAATTATACCATAATTCGTCTTTTTTTGCATTAAAAATCAACATAATATCAACAAAAAAACTTCTTTTTTTTAAAGAAGTTTTTTATTTATTATTATTATTATTATTATTATTCTGTGACTATAACTGTTCTAGTCTTAACACCAACGTTACCCGCTTCATCTGTTGCTTTATAAACTATTGTATAAGTTCCAGCAACCGTATGATTCACTGTTCCAGATATATCAATCTCTTCTATATCGCCATCAACAGTGTCTTTAGCAGTAGCTCCCAGTTCTTCATATGGTGTACCAAGAGTAATTGTCAATGGATTAGCTCCAGCTAAGGTTATAACAGGAACGGTTTGATCAGCAGCTAAAGGACCTTCACCTTGATTTAAATTTGGACCATCATATTGAATATCATCTTCAGTAAATCTTTCTTTAGTAAATCCAAATTTAACAGAAATCTTCTTACCAATTGAAGCAAAGTCATAATTATCTATATCTTGTCCTTCAATATAAATATAAACTCTAATTTTTGTAATACTATTTGGAGCAAGTGACATGAATTGTGGTCTACTTGTTCCAGTTAATTGTTTGTCACTATCAGTAAAACATGTATGTGAAACTAATAGCGGATCTGAAACTTCTGGTGCATAGGTATTATATTCGGCACCATCATAAATATCAATATTATCAGATGCAGCTATTGGATTACTTATAGCATATGTAGGATATGTAACCCCATTAATAACAGGCATACAATTTCCTTCATATGATTCTGGATCAATAACATTTTCAGCAACTCTTGCGACACAAGATTTGTTATACCATCTAATAGCATTAATTACATGAGCTTTATCATTTGGTTCCCATATTTTTGTTCTATTACAAATACTTGTTACATTAGCATCACCAGTACAACTAATACCTGTAATAGTAGCGGGAGTTGCAGTAGTTCCAATAACACGGCCTATTTGAGCAAATGCTACTCTTACTGAATTTTCAATACCAGTATTTTTAACACCACCAACTGCTACATTCACTTCTGAATCAACAGTTAAATAAATTGCTTCTTCGTTAAGCTCGTTTAAGTCTGTAAAATATTGAGTACCAGAAAAATTTCTAACGAATAAATCAAATGCAACATATCCATCTTTTTCAGTAGCTCCAGTATTTTCAACACGACTTGATGCAATTCTATATCCACCAGGTGAAGGAGTGAAATTTGCCTTTTCGAACAGTTTCATTCTTGAAACTGTAGTATCAATTTCACCTATTGATGATACCGGAATTAATCCTGCACCACCCCAGTTATTAGTGTTTCCTGTATATGCATCTTCACTAAAATTTTCTTGTGAAATATTTACTGTAGTATCCCAGTTTTCACCATCTAGTGATAGTAATAAACTATCAGTAGATGCAATTTCTACATCGAAACTCGATACATTAACTGTTCTCATCCCGATAAACCACGCATATGTTGCTGCTGATAAAATTATTGCTATTAAAGTACAAATAGTAATCAAATTTCTCAAGCGAATAGCGCGTTTCTTGCTTCTTTTCATCATATATAAATCTCCTTCTATCCTTTAATATTCTACTGTAATATATAATTACATTTTATCATATATATACAAATTGTCAACATTATTCAACATTTTTTTTACAAATTAATCTATTTAAACACTATGTATTCTTTTTTTGCTCTTTTAAACTAATTTTTTCAGCTTGAACCATAAACCAAATTTTTTCAATTGTCGTTTGGCTATTTTCCACTTCGTTAATTCTAAGCAACATCTTTACTTTATCTAATAAAACTTCAAGTTCATCAGGATCTAAGCTATCCTCATTTATATTAATATTATCTAGACGATATTTATTCATTATAACTCTATTAATATTGTTTTTTTCAAATACATTAACAGAACTAAGAATAATATTAGTAGGATTCATAGCAAATAAATCAAAATCCTCACTATATTTAACTATTTCATCATATGAATCTATTCGAAACACTTTTTTAATCGCAATTTTTTTGAAGTAATCAAAACTATAATATAAATGTAATAATTCAGCCATACTTAATAAACTAGTTAAAATAGATAAAACCTTATCTTTAAAATATTCTTTATCATATATTTTATATAGATCATATAATTCCTTAGAGTATTTGATGGAATTTACTTTTAATTGTTTTATATTCTTATCTTTTCTAAGCCAAACATACAGTGGTTTATCACTAATGATTTTCTGATTAACTTTATTCAATTTAGCCTCTTTAGCTAAAATTTGAGTTTTAATATTTTTTAAATTTTTATTAGTAACACCAGACTTGTATCCTCTTACATCACTCGTAATTTGTTTTTCATATTCCTTTTTAAAATCATCAATTAAAGGAATAAATTTGATATAACTTATATATTCTTCAATGTTAGTTTTTAATTTGTTTAAAGTTTTATAAAATTTATCCATTGTTTGTTTATCATCAACATTTATCGGTTCTAGAACCATACTATCATAAGTTGTCGTTCTAACTTTACTATCTTCAAAATAAGTATTTATATCAATAGTGTGTGATTTAGCCAAATTAATGATATCATTTATATTTTCTCCATCAATTTCACTTAATTCAGTGTATACAACCTTTAATTTGTCCAGACATTGTTCATAACTGCTTATTTCATTTTCAAGCATTATCTTCTTCTTTATTTCATCAATATAATTAATGAATTTTTTTTCATTTTCTCTAATCAGTTTTCTAAAATTAGATTCAATATGAAAAATAATATCAGGAACAGTCCAATATATTTTCTCAAATATTCTAGAGACCTCATCATAATTGTTGCTTTTTTTCCCTCTAACATCTAAGAATGCTGTCATATATTCATTAACATAACAGTTATAATTGAAATCATCAGCGGTAAGTTTAATACCAGCTAAATCAAACTGGCCTAAAAATTTATTTATAATTTCATTTATACAGTTGAAATTAAAGTCATAATAATTATCTAGTTCGAATATAAAATTATCAAATCCCATTTTCTCAAAGTAAGTATTAAAAGGATTAAGAACAAATCTTACATGTTCTAAATCCATAACCTTATTTCTTAAAGTATCTGATTTGGTCTTTGTATCTTTAATATTAAAGGATTTGCTCTTTGCATCAATATACTTTTTAACACGACTTTTATATTCATCATACTTTTCCGTAATAGCATCAATTTTAGCATCAAACTTTTTAATATTAGTTTTATTATTAATCGGCATAGTAGATAATAAAATTTTCTTTGCTTCGATATCTTCTGCTATAAAATTTAAAAAATTATCCATTTTTACCTGCCGCCTTTTCTTTTACTGATTCTTTCTTTTCAGCTAAAAATTGAATAAAACCAGTAATTTCTTCATAAACTTTGATCAAATCCTTTAAACTAAGAGCTGATAAATCAAAATTTTTTTTATTTTCTTCTTTCATAATATCACCTCATCTTACTCATAACCAGCCAAATCCTTAACAAAATCAATTGAAATGGAAATAGCTGCTCCTCTCGAATTTGTCTCTAAACTATCAACATCTTGTCCTTCAATCCAAATATATACTCTCGCTTTAGTAATGCCATTAGGAATTTGAAAAATAGGATTATAAAAATCTTCTTCGTCAATAGTATTTTGCATAACAAAATGATTACTATCTAATGGAATACCGGTACCGTTATGACCATTCATATGTTCAAGATGAGTCCCCTCAGCAATAATCGCATAAGTTGGAATATATTCTCCATCGGCAATATCTATGCCGAATTTATCAGAAAGTGATTCAATAGAAAGAGGCGAATGTAAAGTACTATTAGGCTCAAAAATAACCATTTGGCAGTTATTATTACATTTTATATTTTGAATACTGTTAAGATCTGATTTAGAAGACACACTTCCAATTTTTACAAATCCAAACCTCATTGAATTCATAACCCCTGCCATTGATCTTTTATCATCAGGAAGCATGCCTTCATCAAAGTCAATAGATGCTGCTTCTAAAAATAGATTATCACTTTTTGGTGATCCACTAACATTTTTCAAAAACAAATCAAAAGCAATATAAACATTTGAACCATCATAATTATCTTCGTTCATTAAACTTGCATTTAAATAGTTTTTTCGTGTTTTGTTTTTCTCACGATTAATCTCACCTCTAAATATTGCAAATTTATCGCGATCCGCATTCTGAATACCATTAGAAGATACAGGCCATAAACCATCAGTCCATTGATTAGTGTGATTTGAATATGTATTTTTTAAGCCATTAATTACAGTGTCCAAAGATATTTCCACAGAATCTGAAAAATCAATACCATCAAGTGAAATAAATAATCCATGATCAGTTGATACCGATAAATTCAAAAACTTAACTTTAACATTTAAAGAGGCAGAAAGCCAAGCATACGAAGCTACTATCAATAAAACTCCAGTAAAAACTGCAACTATTATTAATAGAGGAACATTTGCTGTAGTAATATTTATATTTTTTTTAGGTTTCTTACGATTTTTAACTTTACTATTTTTATTCTTTTTTTTAACCATTTGTCTACTCATAAAGCAACCCCTTTTAATAATTAAAGAGTAACCAAAACTTGATTACTCTTTATTATCATTATGATAACTAATTAACAACATAATCCTAGTCAGTATCATTTTAAACTATTTTATTCTACTGTAACTGTTCTCGTTACTCTAGCAGCATAATTACCTGCCCAGTCACTAACATCATAAGCTACAATATACACTCCCGCTTTAGCAGTATTAACCGGATTAATAACCTTAATCTTAGTAGTTAAATCCTCATTTGTATCTTCATCAATATAATCACTAGCTGTAGCACCTGCGTCAATATATGTGCCACCTACTGCTACAGTAGTTGTTGCATCTCCAAGTAATGTTATAACTGGTTTAATACTATCTGTTCCAGGATTTAATATTGGACCATCATATTGAATATCTCCTTCTTTGAATCTTTCTTTAGTAAATCCAAAATTAACAGAGATTTTCTTACCAATTGAAGCAAAATCATAGTTATCTATATCTTGTCCTTCAATATAAATATAAACTCTAATTTTTGTAATACTGTTCGGAGCCAAAGTCATGAATAGTGGTCGTTCAGTACCTTCTCTCTTTTTATAAGTATCAGTAAAAGTTGGATTATTTACTAATACTGCAGAAGAACCGTATGTATTATATGTAGCACCATCATAAACGTCAACATTATTAGATAAACTAACTATACTACCTACTGTATAAGTAGGATAAGTAGCATCATCTGTAATTTCATTACAATTTGTAGCAGTATATGAACCAGGTAATGTAACGTCAGCACCTGTTCTTACTTTACAAGACTTATTATACCATCTAATAGCATTATCTACATGTAATTTATCATTTGGTTCCCATATTTGAGCTTTTCTACAAATACCTGTTAGTTCACCAATAACACTAGGTAATCCTTCGCCATCATCGCCACAAGTAATACTTGTAATCGTTGCAGGAGTAGTAGTAGTCCCAGCCACACGCCCAATTTGAGCAAATGCAACTCGTACTGAATTTTCAATACCAGTATCTTCTACACCACCTACAGCAACTTTAACTTCTGAATCAGATGTTAAGTAAATTGCTTCTTCATTAAGTGTATTTAATTCTTGAATATATTGACTACCAGAAAAATTTCTAACAAATAAATCAAATACAACATATCCGTCTTTTTCAAGTTCATCTTCTTCATAATTATTAACACGGCTTGCTACAAGTCTGTAACCACCAGGTGTAGGAGTTAAACTTGCCTTTTCAAATAATTTTATTCTTGAAGCAGCTACATCCATTTCACCTATTGATGACACAGGAATTAAACCTGCACCACCCCAGTTGTTTGTGTTTCCAGTATAAGAAGCAGTCTTATGGTTTAACTGAGAGATAGTAACTGTTGTATCCCAAGTTTCACCATCTAATGATAGTAATAAACTGTCCGTAGACGCGATTTCTACATCAAAACTTGATACATTAACTGTTCTCATTCCAATGAACCATGCATATGTTGATGCCGATAATACTATCGCAGCCAACGTACAAATAACGACTAGATTTTTAACACGACCTGTAAGCTTTTTATTTTCTTTTACCATTATACATCTCTCCCTTTTATTTCTCAACAAATTCTGATTTAAAGTCCATATAGATTTTAATTTCGCCACCCAAAATATTATCATTGCATTCTGGATCATTGCCTTCTAGCCAGATAACTATCGTGTATTTGTTTTTATTTCCTGGTTTGAAACTTTCAACATGATCTGTTGCGATTACATCATCTGATTCAAATGCAACTGTATTTGGTTCTGGTTGACCACTTTTTGCCATTTTTGCATAAGTTGTTTCTATACCATTTTTGTATACCTTGATTCTAACAGCTTCATCAACACCCTTTATACTATCTTCAATAATTATTTCTGACCAATAGTCAGATATCTCTTCACCAAGATTTTCGATATAAAAAGTATAAGCAACATAATTATCACCATTATGTGACCCGTCATAATCATCTAAATCATCAGGTAACCACTTATAAGAAATATTATCAAAATTATCAACCGTCTTCGCAAACAATTCTGATCTAAACACCTTATAATCAGGGTCATCATATATAATAATGTTTTTCTCCAAATACAAATTTCTATCTAGTGTTATAGAGAAATTCCCACTATTATAAATAATACCAGCAGCAACATATAAAATAAGTAGTAATAACACAAATATAAATAGTGCTAACTTAATAATTTTAATCATTTTTTTCTTACGTTTAACCTTGTTAGCACTTAATACAATTCCGTCATTCATCTCTCCTATTTCCTTTTCTATATGTAACTCATACATACATTTCACTCTATATGTAACTCATACATACATTTCACATTTTTATTGTAATATACGATTTAATTGTATCATATTTACACAATTTGTCAATATGAATTCAAATTTTTGTCGTAAATTGTAGACTTAATATTTTAATACTACTATAATTGTGGTAATAATGCCTTTTTCTGACAAAATTATTTTATAAAAAAAAGAGGATTAACTATCCTCTAAACTTTTATTTAGTATGATATCTTTGATACTTTCCTTACCATCACGATTATATTTTACTTTAATCGTATCATCTACTTCATACTTATATAGTACAAACCTCAAATGAGCTACACTTTTAATTGAAACTCCATCTATTTCAGTTATAACATCACCTTGCTTTAAACCAGATGTTTTGGCCGGCGAATCATCACTTACATTGACGATAACTGCACCATGAGTTATTTTGTCATCAAGATCAATACGATAATAATTCAATCTCCCTTGATCAGTAATGTCTAAAAGTTCCACACCTAGTAGTGGTCTTTTTATTTCTTCGCCTTTTTCTAATCTATCAACTGTAGCCATAGCTAACTCAATAGGTATTGCAAATCCCATACTTTCAATTTCATCTTTCACTAATTTTAGTGAGTTAACACCTATTACTTCACCATTAATATTACATAAGGGTCCTCCACTATTACCGGGATTAATTGCCGCATCTGTTTGAAGAACTTCCATCATAAATGTTCCTTTATTAGCTAAATCTACTTCAACAGTACGATCTTTACCAGATAATATTCCTTTAGTAACAGTTCCCATATATACTTTTCCTAATGGCGAACCAACTGTGAACAAAGAATCTCCTAAATTTAATTCTGTACTAGCACCAACTTCTGCAACTTGCAAAACAGTACTAACATCAACAGATAGAACTGCTATATCAGCATATTCATCACTTCCCAAAATAGTAGCATCTACTATTTCACCAGCAGTATTAACAACTTGTACCTTGCTTGCTCCATTAATAACATGATGATTAGTAATTAAATATCCAAATTTTTCATCTTTCTTATAGATGAACCCTGTTCCTGTACTGATCAATCGATTGCCATCATATGATTCAACATATAAAACAGCATCATATATTTTATCAACCTCACTTTTTATAGTATTATTTTCAGTAACAGTAACTTTTTTAACTTCTTCTTTAACTACCTTACCACTAATCGGTAAATAATAGAAAGCTGCAACTGTAGCAATAATTCCTAGAAAAAACGATAATATTACTGCGGTAGCAAAAACACTTTTCTCTCTCATATAAACCTCCTAATTAATTGTTGTTATATCTTTCCAATTATCTGGAAAACCTATTTTATTTAATATAGCATTTAATGGTACTGAATCCACTTTACCATCCAAAATGTCTACTTCATAACTTATTTCATTAATTAATTCTTTAAATTCATTACATTCAAGCATTTGACTCATAATGATTAGTAAAGCAAATAAATCATTTTTGCCATAATTGTATTGATCATTTGTCATTTCAATATTTAATTGATAATGATACTTATTATCTGGAATCATACGTTGAGTTCTGTGATCATATAGAATATCCTCATGGGCACATAGATTTCTGTAGTTTGAAAGAAGTGATAAGTATATGCTTAAAGTTTCAATATCTATATTGTATATTTCAGAAATTATGATCTGATCATCTTCTTTTAGTATACTATATAATTCAGAAACAATTCCAAAGGATAAAACTTTTACTGAAACCCACATTGGAACATATCCGTAATTAGTTAAATAATGTCTAGTAGCGCTATGTTGTCTTCCATTAACTCTTACTTGTCTTTTCATTTTTGTTAAAACATCTTTTAATTGTCTTGCCTTCATATTATCTTGACTAAAATTTTTAGGATTTAAATAATCCTTTTCTTTATAACCATATTTTTTAGATAATTGATAACTAATAATAGACTTAATATTATTTTCAATAATTAGTATATACTTAAACATAATATTTCTCAATCTTCTATCAAATAAAAAGATGGCATATAACTCCTCAAATGTTGTTCCTTCAACGAACTTTATATCCCTGTAAGAACGCATAAATAAGTGTCTATATCCACTAAGGAAGAAATAGTTTTCACGAAAAAGAATCGATTTTGCTTTATCGATATCTCCTATCACTAATCCTTTAGATTTTAATATATCTATCTGTTCATCAAGTGTTTTAAAGACCTTATTCTTCATGCTATCACCTACTATATAAGTATAACATATTTACGATAAAAAAACACAATTTTTTTCTTCTCTATATCTCTTCAAAATACTTTATCAATGAGTTTACAATGGTTTTTGATACTTTAGTTTGATAACTACTTTGTTTTAATAAATATCTATCATTAGGATTACTTATATATCCTATTTCTAATAAAACTCCAGGTACTTTTACTCTTTTACTTAGATACATATCTG
>CAYPGI010000003.1:0-28066 GCA_964410275.1 uncultured Muribaculaceae bacterium
CTCATCAACAGTTAACACTTTATGTCTACCTAATAATTGACTTCTTCCAAGTTGCTCTAATACGTTTCTAATTTCAGGTTGAAAAACAATTATTAAAGCGATAGGTGCCCATTCAATCACATAATCTAACAAGAAATTAATTGTGACTAAATTTAATAAATGAGCTATTAATTTCAATAATATTATAAAAATTATTCCTTTGAACAATAATACCATTTTTACATTTTTTCTTAAATTTTTTAATACATAATAAAGAACCATCCATACAATTAATACATCGATTAGCTTCCTTATTAGCAGTATAATCCCATCGAAAGTCATATAATTCCTCCATCTATATATCTCATAATAAATTATATCATATTTTTAATCTTTTTAAGAATAAAATTTATGTAAGAAATAAAAAAGGATAGTTTTGCTATCCTAGAATTTCCATACATCGTCTTCTTCTGCCACTACTTCATCATTAGTTACAGTATTTTGTAAAGTATTAATATCCGGAAGTGGAGTATTACCTGGCATAATTGTTGATATATCTTGTGGTACTGACTCCGATTCAATTGCTGGGCTTACTTCCATCACTTCAACAGGTTCAAAAGGTTCTACTGTTACTGGAATCGATGGTTCAATAGGTTGAGGTTCAATAGCTATAGAATTTATTTCTAAACTCGGATTAACCTCTGGTTCTACTGTTACAGGAAGTGGAGTTTCCGGCAAAACCGGTTCCTCTGAAGCAATCGGATCAAAAACCTCAATCGGTGTACTCGTATCTTCTACAGCAGGTATTGTTGGTACTACTGGAGGGGCTAGCGGAACAGATAAATCTTCAATCGTCTCTTGTCCAACAGTAGTTGGTTCAATACTTGGCATAGTTTCTGGTTCTACTGGCATAGGAAGTGGAGTTTCCGGTAAAACTGGTTCTACTGGCGTTTCAATAACTTCCTCCTTTTTACCCTTTTTCTTATCCTTTTTCTTCTCTTTTTTATTTTTTGGTTCTTCTTCAACCTTTTCAACTTGGTTGACTCTTTCTTCAGCTAATTCCTTTTCTTTTTGAATTTCTTTCTCTATTTTTTCTTGTTTTTCCTTTTCTCTTTCCTCAGCCTTTCTTTTAGCACGTAATTCTCTTTTTTCAATACTCTTACGCCCAAAATCTGTTTTTTCGGCTAAGTAACCTATAAAAGTCATTATAATCACTATACCAACGATAACTACCCAAACAAGATTTTCGGTGACAAATTCCAACATAGGTATCCTCCTTATTCTTATAAATATATATTAACATTATTAGTGTACTTTTTCAACACTTTTTTTGTTTCTATAATTCTTCTATATAATTTTCTCCTTTAAAAGGTTCTGTTTTTAATAATTCATTATAATCTTGTTGTCTTAAAACTTCATATAACATAATAGCGACAGCATTTGATAGATTAAGAGATCTAATATTACTGTTCATTGGTATTCTCATACAGTTATCTAAGTATTTTTGCATTATACTTTTAGGTATACCTGTACTTTCTTTACCAAAAATCAAATATATATTTTCTTTACTATCGCTATAATCAAATGATGTATGAGGTTTTTTTCCATATCTAGTCAAAAAGTAGTATTGTCCAGGGTTACTACTCAAAAAATCATCAAAACTTTTATATATCTTATAATCACAGTGCTCTATATAATTAACACCTGATCTTTTAATGGTTTTTTCATTTATATCAAATCCTAATGGCTCAATTAAATGAAGTTTTGCATTAGTACCAGCACAAGTTCTCATAATATTTCCAGTATTTTGAGGTATTTCAGGTTCATATAAAACGATATTAATCATTATTTATAATTCCGTGTTTAATTAATAAATTTTTTGTGCTTCTTAATTCTAACTTTTTGTTATTTTTATTTAAAATATCAACAATTTGACGATTCTCAATCACTATAATATTTGGATTAGATGTTAGAGAAATATTATCTGCTTTAAGTTCATCTGAAAAATAGTTATTTTTTAAATCAGGAAAAAAATTATTATCAACTATTTTATATACATCCATATAAATGATACTATCTTTTATTTCCTCTTCTTTTATCAATTTTTTAAATGATTTTTCAAAACCTTTAATATCAGCATTCTTAGAAGAAGCTAAATAGATAACTGAAACAGGATTATCCATAATATAGTTATCAATTTCTTCCGGCTTAATTTCCGATAAAAAGTCAGTCATTATAGAATTATTCATATAATATTCCTTTGTTGCATTATACCAAGAAGCTAAATAAAACACTATAAGAATCGAAAAAATAGTAATCAGTGTTAGAATAATATAATTTTTCTTAGGTATTTTCTTTTTTTTCATATAATCACCATACCTTCTTTAATAATATTTTATCATATATATAGTACTTTTACAATAAAATATATGCTTTTTTGAGACAAAAGAGAACTTAGTAGTTCTCTGCATTATTTTGGATTTCTTCTATTTTGACAATAGGTAATACAATATTTTCTTCTGCACATTCATCTTTAAATTCTTCACGAAAAACTAATAACTCTTTTACAATACTATCTGGATAAATTCTTTTACTATTTTTAATAGCATTATATACATCTTCAACATTGACTTCATTCTTATTTCTAAATAAAGCATGTGAGAAAGCTTGCGTTAATACTGAAAAAGCAACATCGGGATACATCGCCGCTAGTCCATATACTCTTTTAAATTCTGTAGTTGATCTTACAATCGCCGCAATTAATTTTTCTGTAATATAATTATTATATTTAAATTTGATACCTGTTTTTTTCTCGATTTTAGGTAACGACCCCATTAATATTTTAACAGTCGTAGCTTCATCAGGTTCTTCAACATCAATGCGATCAAATCTTCTTAAAAAAGCTCTATCTTTAACAATATAGGTTTGATATTCAATCGTTGTTGTAGCACCTATAGCTTTAACATCCCCTCGATCTAAGGCCGGTTTTAAAATATTTGCCAAATCCATTGGTCCATCACTTGAACCACCAATTAAAGTATGAATTTCATCAATAAATATAATCGTTTTTTCTAAAGTTTTCAGTTCATCAACTAACATGGTAATAATCATTTCTTCTTTATTATCAACTGCCATTTTACCTATTAACGAATTTGATCCAACCTTAATAATACGATAACCTTGTAGCGCTGCCGGAACTAAATTTCTTTGAATTAAATAAGCTAAACCTTCAACGATTGCGGTTTTACCAATCCCAGGCTTACCAATCAACAATCCTGATTTTTCGGGAGTAAGCAGTACTATTATTAATTTTTTTATTTCAGAATCTCTTTCAATAGCTGGATTTGTAACATATTCCTTTACAGTTAAATCTTCACCGTACATTTTAAGTATTTTTAAATTGTCAGGTAATTCAGGAAGAATATTTATTTCTTCAGATTGATTTAACTTACTTATTTTTTTATCAGATCCGCTATCAAAATCAATTATCTCGATTTCTTTATTCATTATTTTCCTCCTTTAATATAACCTGTTTCCTTTAATCTATTAATTATATAATCATAATCTTCTGACCCAACAATTCGTTGATATGTACTTTTTTCTTCTCCATCAACAATAAACGCAGTCGTTGGGGTTCCTTCGTATCTAACTTTAGATTTCAATTTATTTATTTCTTCTTGATTAAAGTTCTTTATATCTACATAGTAAAAAGTTACTTCATGGTTTTTGATTACTCTTCCTAGAGTTCTACTATATTCAAAACAATGAGAACAATCACTTGAACCAATGTATAAAATAAATGATTCTTTATTTTCTATCTTAGTCATATATTCTTTAAAGGTTATTTCCTTGACTTCCCCTTTAGTTATTCCCATTAAGACAAGTAATATAATAAACATTATTACTAGTGTAGAAATAATTATTAATGCTTTTTTCATTCGCTATCACTCCACGCTACATTAATTATATACTAAACACTTTTAAAAAAAAAGAGTTTTAAAAACTTTTCTCTTTTTTGTAAATAATTAATTGGTCTGGAAGTAAATAGATTGTATCATTTTGTCTTAATATATTGTTTATATCTGTACCAAGTCCAGCAACTGCATCATTTAATGTAGATCCTTCTTCAGTAATATAAATTTCCACATTTTCATTAGGTATTAATATTTCTTGACCCGGATATATATAAGCATCCTTATCTAATCCATTTAATCTAATCAAATCTTCATAATCAACATTATAAGTTCGCGCTATTGCATACATATTATCACCTTGTTTAACGGTATATGTGACAAATAAATCATTGCTATTAGTCGGAACTATTATATTCATACCAGGGGAAAGAAGAACATTACCATTTAATCTCATTAATTCTTCAATTGTAGTACCTAAATTTCGCGCTATTGAATCAAGTGTATCATCAGGCATAACTTGATATATCCTATACATTTTATCACCTCAATATAATATATGTTAAAAGTTTAGTGTTGCAATTAAAAACTGGTCATTCGTAGTATGTTAAAGTGCCTTCAAATCAAAAATAACAATATTAGGATAATAAATAGGTTAATTATTCACACTTTTTTTGTCCTTGAGAATATCTTATTAGTGAAATAAAATGAAGGGGTGGATTATATGTGTAATAAAGTAGATCGTTCAGAATGCGACAGCTGCATTGCTGAAATTTTAAAAGTAATATTAATCTTACAACAAAATGCTTGTAAAGATGAAACTTGTCTAGAAACTTGTGATCGTGGATTTTTAGGATGTAATGTAGCTTCTATAAAGTGCAACACAAGACCTGTAGTATTTTACCTTTGCGGATCAAATAGTACTCCATTGAGTTTGCCAACATGTAAAAATGATAGTGCTTGCCAAGGACCTGAATGCACACAAACTTCTTGTGTATGTAGAATAGAAAAATTAGATGGCTGCTGCGCTACTTGTAGAGTACTTGCTCCTAATACAGAAACCTGTGATGAAACTAAACCTTTTGTAGCAACCAATTCTTTTTTCACAGTCGATTTAAATTGTGTTTGCCTAATTAGATGTTTACCAGACACTTTTGTAGATTGTGTCTAGAAAGAGATGACTTATCATCTCTTTTTTTTATTGAAAAAAAACATTATTTGTGATATATTGTATTCAACATATGGAGGAATATAATGGAATTTTTAAAAGAATTTTTTCAAACACTATTAGGAAGTTTTAAAAGGACAAAGGATTCTAGTAATACATCATATACAGAAGAAAAACCTGTTTTTTCAAATACTCAATTATTAGGAGTACCGACTTCTACTATCGAAAATCCTATTAAAATACAAAAACAAAAAAAGATGTTGTTTTATGTAGCCATTGGAGTAATAGTTATATCAATAATTATAGCTTTAATTGGTTTTTCTCTTGTAAGAAACGGTTATTGTGTCAACATAGAAAAAAAGGTTAAAGAACAAACTTTAAAATATGTAGAGAAAAAAGAACTTCTTCCTCTTTTAGATGGTGAATATACAATAATTAATTTAAAAGATATGTATCAAGAAGAATCATCAATAAAATTTAATGATAAAGAATGTTTTGGAACAGTAAAAATAACTAAAGTAAATGGTAATTATACACAAACATTAGATATAACAAACTGTGATTATTGTAGTACTGAAAAACGTTATGGTAAATGGACAAAAGAAACAAACAAATATTATAAAAACACCGCAATTGTCGATGTTATTCCTTATTATAATTATTATAGCTTAGAAAAATATGTTACATCTTGGACAAATTGGTTACCAAGTGACAAAATATCAACTAAAAAAGACAAAGAGTATAATGTCTTTTTACCGCTTGATACTAAACAATTACCTAAATTAAATGAAAAAGCTAAAATTATAAATTATGAAGTTGAAAATAAAAATTATTATAGTTATAGAGATAAACAATGGCGATTTTATCGAAATAATCTAAACAATTATAGTTCTCTATCTTCTACCGCTCCTAAAGGCTATCCTAATAAAGATTGGGCGACTGAAATATTGACTCCTCCAAGTGAATGGTCACAAGACTATCCTAATGAATATCCTTATCGAACCATTACTTCAAACACCGCTTATCGTTGGTATTATGAGAAAGATGGTAACAAGATTTTTTGGAAAAATGGTGAATACACAGCAGATAGACCTGGCGAAAAATACATACCAGATTTTCAAGATAGTGTACAAATATATTCATATCAAGACAGAATGTGGCGTTGGTATTATGGAACTGAAACGAGACTATATGACAGCTCTTATGCATCGGTTGCTACACCATATTTTCCGTATATTGACACTGAAATTACAAGATATACAAATTGGTCAATGTTTGAAGATGTTTCTCATTTAAATTCTTCTAATTCTAGTTATCGAGAACAAAAAACAGATGTTTATTCTAGATACCGTATTCATTATAATATTGTCTCTTTCCCAAATCTAAAAGAGCATATATCTAGAGATGAAATTGAAAAAAAACTTAACAAAACTATTCCTGAAATATATCAAGACCCTACTATTAGACTTGATATAGAATATAGATATAAATATAGAAAAAAATAAGCGTTTGCTTATTTTTTATATTCTATATCAATAATTTTGTCAATTGGTATTAACTCATTATCCATTGTAATCAAACTAACATTATTTCTACCAATTATATTTTTAATAACTTTTCCATCTTCTAAAGTTATTTCTACTTTTGCTTTATAAACATAATTTACTGAATTAAAAATAGTATTAATTTTTTGTTCCACACTTTGCCCTATTAAACTAGGCAACCTATCATCTTTTTTATTTTTTTTGGTAGTTTTTATATTTTTATTTGAATCTTTGTTTGAATAATATACTTTCTCGTTATTATTTAGATTACTAATGTTTTTATTAGCATATACACCAGGTAATTTGTTTTTCATATTTCACCTCGGTATATTTTATGCTTGTAAAATACTTTTATTCATTAACCACATGATTTTGGACATATTCAAAAATCAATGTTTGACCTTCTTTTGATAAGTGGATACCTGCTTGCCCACCAACCAATTCATAATATCCTTCTTTTAAATGTCCTTCAGAGTCCTTTAATACCTCTGCTGAATTTAAAAACGGAACATCAAGCTCACTACACATTTCTAAAATATAATAATTAAATTTATTTATTTTATCATTAGTTAATTTTCCTTTAGCATCAACGAAATCTGCCACTGGAGGAATCGCTTGAATAATTAATGTTGTTTTGGGGCTAGCTTCTTTAATTCCTTTAATTAACTTTTTATAATTAGTAATAAAATAGTTAACTTCCATAAACGAAACACTATTTGTACCTAAAGTCATTATAACTTTTGAAGGTTGATATTTTTTAAAGTTTTCAATAAACGTTTTATTAGTCTCAATATGATTGATGTAAATAGTATCTGTTAAAGCAGTTTCGGGATTAATTCCCTCCTTATGCCATAACCTTTTACCTGGAATATT
Source organism: uncultured Muribaculaceae bacterium (assembly GCA_964410275.1). Classification (GTDB taxonomy): domain Bacteria; phylum Bacillota_I; class Bacilli_A; order RF39; family UBA660; genus UBA5364. The sequence goes on from CAYPGI010000003.1 coordinate 7,476, forward strand.
TTTATTTATAACATAATATAAAGCCATTGAATCACCGGCAAAAATCATATCATCAGTATATTCACTACCTAGATCTTCGCTTTCTTCTAATAGTACATCAGAAAATAATCCATTTAAATCAAAATCTTTAATACTCATTGTTAGAGGTGATTTAGCAGACACAATAACCTTACGTGTTACTTTAGTTTTATTACCACTACTATCAGTTACTGTATAAACTAGTTCATACTCTCCTTCTTTAGAAGTATCAACTTTACCTTTTATCTCTACTTTATTAGAAATGTCACCATCATAATTATCATTAGCAGTGTAACCCGGATCTTTAAAATCATTATTTAAAACAACAGTTATTTCATCACTTTTATTTAGCACTAGTTCTGGTTTTGTAGCATCCTTTATTTCAATATCTTTAATAACACGATATTCTTTGCCATCCTGCTTATAAGTAAATGTAACTTGATATTTACCTATTTTAGTATTATAAATATTGTTAGTAACAATAACTTTATCTGTTACATCTTCGCCTTTATATGTAGCAGTAAAATTATTTTCATATACATCTCCCACTGCCATAACCTTATTCTTCATTTCTATCTTGAAACTACGATTTGTAAATAATGTTTTTCCTACAAATAATAATATTACTATTCCTACAACTAATATAGCAATATTTTTTATCTTTAATTTTCTCTTATTTTTCTTTATCATAGTATTCCTCCATTTATATGATATATTATAGCATATTTTTAGATTTTTTTCACTATGTTTCTAAAATCATTATTCAGATAAAAATCTTGATATTGTATAACCTACTATTAATAAGATTAAGGATATAAGAATATTACTAGCATTATAGTTATATTGTAGAGTTTGAAATATTAACATAATAACTGATACAATAGCAAACCCTAAAATAGTCCAATATGTTTCTATTCTATATTTTATTAGAAAATAATTAATAATTTTTACTAATAAAATTACACCTATAATTATACCTATACCAAATGGAAATAAAATCTTCATATCAACTATACTAAATGCATTGATGACTAATTCATAGCATCCTATCATCATTAATATTGCAGTACCACTAATGCCAGGTATGACCATAGTAGCAGCTTCAATTATTCCTATAATAATTAAAAATATGAATGTCGGATTATCGACATTTAGATTCCATTTTAAACCATTTAAAACTAATAAAATTAGACACGGAATAGACATAATAATGATGTTTTTTAATGTTTTTTCTTCCTTTACATTATTATATACATCAGGAATACACCCTGATATTAAACCGATAAAAAGTAACATTGTCGGAAGATAATAGTTTTTGAGGGCTATTTTAATAAAATTACTAAAAATGACAATCGAAAGTATAATTCCAATAGCTAACAATCCTAAAAAAAAGGTATTTTTTTTAATGTTCTTAAAAAAATTATTTATAGCATATATCCCTTTATCGTATACTCCTAAAGTGATTGCTAACATCGCTCCACTTACCCCAGGAATAATTTTTCCTATTCCAATAATAAGGCCTTTAAAAATTAAAACCATTTTGTCCCTCCTCTATTAAAATATATGTAAGAAAAAAAAAGTAATGTTTATACATTACCTTTCTTTTTATCAATTTTAGCTATAACTTTTTGTTTACCATTCATTAAAGGAGTGATTGATTTTTCACAATTTAATGAATGAATAATTTCGGCAATTTGATGAGAACAATCCACTTCTTCAAACCACGGTAACTTTTTAACTTCTTCTGGGACGTAACTTAAATTAGTAGAATATATTTTATCAAATCCCCCCCTCTTGTGAGCTTCTGAAAACTTTTCATATCCTTCTGTAAATAGCGAAAAGGTTGCGATCATATATATTTTAGTTGCCCCTAATTCTTTTAATTTTCTTGAAACATCTAACATGGAATCACCTGAGGCAATAATATCATCAACAACAATAACATTCTTTCCTGTTACATCATCACCGATATATTTATGTTCTTTAATAGGATTTTTTCCATTTACAATTTTAGTTAAATCTCTGCTCTTATAGAACATTCCTAAATTCGCTTTAAAAATATTCGCATAAAATTTAGCTCTATCAATTGCGCCGGTATCGGGGCTTACTATAACTAAATTTCTTAAATCTATTTCTTCTTTTTCTATAAATTCACTAATTATAGTATTAGTAGGGAAGATATTTTCAAATGCTTTTAGTGGAACAGCATTTTGAATTCCAACATCGTGAACATCAAAAGTCAAAATGCTTTTAACTCCTAAATTCACTAATTCTTGAAGACCATTAGCGCAATCCAATGATTCACGGCCTTTTCTACGGTGTTGCCTTGATTCATAAAGTAAAGGCATAACAACATTAATATTTGAAGTATGACCTCTCATTGCGTATATAACTCTTTTAATATCTTGAAAATGTTCATCAGGACCCATGTGGTTTTCGTATCCAAACATTCGATATGTACAACTATGATTTCCAATATCAGACAAAATAAAAACGTCCTTCTCTCTTATTGACTCTAGAATTTCCACTTTTCCTTCACCATTATTAAAGCGCGTTTCTTTGATTGGTATAATATAATTTGCTTCTTCATCTCTTATTTCAGCGATGTTTTCATTTACCCTTTCTCCTAATTCTCGACAATTGTTTAAAACGATTAACTTTAGATTATCCACAACATATACCTCCAAAATCCCTTAGTAACAATATTTTACCATATTGTGGTACTAATAAAAAGACTTTTCATAGTTTTTATGTTAAAATGTTAATGTGAAGAGAGGTAATAAAAATGAATTATGATGTTGCTATAATAGGTTGTGGTCCAGCAGGCATTTTTAGTGCTTTAGAATTATTAAAAAACGATCCAAACACAAAAATTGTTATGTTTGATAAAGGAAAAAGTATTAAAGTTAGAAACTGTCCTAAAAAGAAAACAGTACAATGTGTATCTTGTAAACCATGTAACATATCTTGTGGTTTTGGTGGTGCAGGTGCTTTCTCTGATGGTAAGTTATCACTTTCAAAAGATGTTGGTGGATGGTTAGAAGATTATCTCGGTACTTCTAAAATGAATGAAATGATCGAATATGTAGATAACATATATCTAGAATATGGTGGCAATAGCGAGATTGTTTATAATAAAGAATTCGCTGATAAAACAGAATACCAATGTAGTAAATATGGATTAAAGTTTGTTAAATGTCCGATAAGACACTTAGGAACTGAGAAAAGCGCTATTATAATGGAAAAAATGTATGATTTTATTGCCAGTCATAAGAATGTTGATATTTTAGTAAATACAGAAATTATAGATATTGCAATTGATAATAAAGTAAAGAAAGTCATTACTAAAAACAAAGAGTTCTTATGTGATAATATAATTTTCGCAGTAGGTAGAAGTGGTTCTGGATGGTTATTTGAAAAATGTAAAGAAAACAATATTAAAACTCAAAATAATCAAGTTGATATCGGTGTTAGAGTAGAACTTCCTAGATCGATTACTGATTATTTCACTAATGAATTATACGAATTTAAAATATATAACACATCTAAAACAACTGAAAATATTGTAAGAACATTTTGTATGAATCCAGGTGGATTTGTCTCACAAGAAAACTATGATAATGATTTAGCATGTGTAAATGGTCATAGTTTCCATGAAATTAAAAGTAATCTTACTAACTTTGCATTATTAGTTTCCGCACACTTTACTGAACCTTTTAATGAACCTATTGAGTATGGTAAATATATTGCCCGATTAGGTAATATGCTTACTGGTGGTAAAATTATGGTTCAAAGATTATATGACTTAAAACAAGGTCAAAGATCTACTCCTGAAAGAATGAAAAAATTAACTTTTAAACCGACTTTAAAAGATGCAGTCCCAGGAGATTTATCATATGTACTACCTGCTAGAATTTTAAATGCTTTATTAGAAACATTTGAAGAATTAGATAAAATTTGTCCTGGTATATCAGGAAAAGAAACAATTCTTTATGGTGTAGAAGTAAAATTCTATTCGTCTAAAATAATGGTTGATAATAATTTAGAAACCGCTATTAAAGGTGTATATGCCATCGGGGATGGTGCTGGTATTACAAGAGGATTAATGCAAGCCTCAATCAGTGGTGTTATTACTGCTCAAAATATAATAAATCAAAAAAGACCTTCATAGGTCTTTTTAAATTGATGATAACAATAACACAAATAAGAATAGTGTAATTATTACAATAAACCATATATAAAACCATTGTTTGGCAGTATCACCTTTTTTATTTGCCTCAACTGATTTTTTAATAAGTAAATACACAATTGATGGTATTCCAATTAAAATTAATATAAATACTGGACTTATAAATGCCATACTACACCCCACTTTTAAATTATAATAATATTTTACTACAAAATATTATTTTTAACAACTTTATACTCCACCAACTTGATCTTTATACCTTAAAATTGTTTTTCTTAAAAAATCAACAGGTATTACAGTAGAAGCTAATAATATCATAACAAATAATTCTTTTATAGTTAATCCTGATGTTCTAAATAATGTTCCTCCATAATAAATCAAAAATAACTGAACAACAATAATAAGCAGTAATACCATAATAAAAATTTTGTTTTTTAAAAGATTTGCTAAAATATTAAGGCGATTTGTTCTAGCATTAAAACTATTAAATATTCCAATAAAAATAAATAATCCAAAGAAAGCTGTCATTATATAAATATCATCAAGTCTAAAAAATGAGTGAAGCAATGAAGATTTCAAAAATATAATACATAATAACGAAGAATAAATTCCAGTAAATAATATTTCTCCCATCATATAATCGTTTATAATTGACTCATCTTTCTTCTTAGGATATTCTTTCATATATTCCTTTAATGGTGGTTCAAACGAGAAAGCTAATCCTGCTAAAGTATCCATAACCATATTTATCCACAACATTTGAATAACAGTAACTGGTGTATCTACCCCAATAAACGGTCCTATAATTGATAAACTTACAGCACACAAATTAACTGTTAATTGAAATATTATAAATTTTCTAATACTTTTAAAAATAGTTCTTCCAAATAATATCGACGAAACAATTGACATAAAACTATCATCAAGTATAACAATATCACTAGCTTCTTTAGCTACTTCTGTGCCGCTTCCCATACCAAACCCAACATCAGCCTTTTTGATAGCAGGAGCATCATTTACTCCGTCTCCTGTCATACCAACAACTAAATCTAAAGATTGACAAATTCTAACTAATCTACTTTTATCAGTAGGTAATGCCCTAGCTACAATTTTAATTTTAGGTAATTTTTCACCTATATCTTCATCAGTCATTTGATCTAATTCATCACTAGTTAAAACAAGATCATCATTACTTTCTATTAATCCAACTTCTTTACCAATATTATAGGCTGTTTCTTTATTATCACCAGTTATCATGACAATTTGAATATGAGCATCCTTTACCATTTGTACTGCACTTACTGCATCTTCTCTAAGTTCATCTTTTATTAATACCATTCCTACTAGGGTAACACACTTTTTATTAGTATAAGTTCCCATTACAAGAACCCTTATTCCTTGTTTAGTTTTTTCATTTATGAAATTATTTATTTCTCTTTTGTTATATAAAGTTCTTACTCTTCCGTTGTCATCATAATAACTTGTACAAAAAGGCAATATTTTTTCAGGAGCTCCTTTAATGTAATTAACATCATCAATGGTGGTAATAGAATATTTATTTTTACTATTAAAAGGAACAGTTTTAGTTTTCTTTATGGATAAACTCGTCTTAGCAAACATTAGTAATGCTCGATCTGTAATGTTTCCTCCAATAGCTTTCCCCTCTTCTAGACTACTTGCATTATTACCTATTAACGATAATTTAGCAATCTCATAGAGATTAGCCTTTTTTATCTCCTCTATATTCTTATAACGTTTTAACGAACCACTTATAAATTCTACAACTTCAAGTTTTCCTTTAGTTAATGTTCCGGTTTTATCTGTGAATAAGATATTCAAACTACCTGCAGTCTCTATTCCTACTAATTTACGAACTAAAATATTTTTTTTAAGCATTTTTTTCATGTTTGAAGAAAGAACTAATGTAATCATCATCGGTAAACCTTCCGGAACCGCTACAACAATAATAGTTACACTTAAAGTAAGGGCATATAAAATATGACCAATAATTTCACTAGGATTAGTAATCGTTTCAACTATTTCACTAATAATAAAACCATTATCTATAACAATTACTGAAAAAAGATAAGAAAAACTAACTAAAAAAGCTCCAACATATCCGCATTTACTTATTAACTGTGCCAATTTTCTTAATCTTATTTTAAGTGGACTATCAACTTGTTTTTCTTGTATTTCTTCCGCAAGCTTACCATAAAAAGTGGCATTTCCTACATGATTGACCTTCATTAAAGCATAATTACTATAGACAACTGTACCTCTAAAAACAGTGTCATTCTTTTCTTTATATATTTCTTTAGTCTCTCCATTTAAGGATGATTCATCAACGCTAATATTTCCTTCAACAATAATACCATCAGCCGGGATTTTATCCCCAGATTCTAATATTACAATATCATTTACTACTACCTCATCTATTTTAATTTCCATAATTTTATTGTTTCTTTTAACTCGACATTTAACTTTAGAGGATTCTTCCTGCAATTTATCAAATGCCTTCTCGCTACCGTATTCAGAAATACTAGAGATAAATGACGCTAAAAAAATAGCAATTACAATTCCTATTGTTTCATACCAATCAAAATCTTTTAATAAAAATATTGTTTTTATTCCTAAAGCAATTAGTAAAATACGAATTATAGGATCTCCTAATGATTCAATTAGTAATCCTAAAAAAGTATTTCTTTTTTTGCTCTTTATTTCGTTAGAACCATATTTTTTCCTGCTTTCAACTACATCTTTATCATTTAATCCGTTCATATTCCCTCCTAAAAAATATATATTAGGATTAAATAAAATTAGAATTATAAGTATTCGACAAAAAAAGGTATTATCTCATACCTTTTTCGTCTCCATATAAACTATTTTCCATATACTCTGTGAATTCAACATCTGCTCGTTTTATAATGCCCTCGTATCCCATTTTACCTAAATGAACTCTTATATCATCAAGGACATTTGCGCCACCGCTAAAGTTTTTTTCATAATGAAATCGGAAGTAATCAATTGCTTCTTTAGGTGGATTTTGATCTGAAAAAATATCGAAATACACATCTATATCTTTAGAATCAGTTACAAATTTAGTTAGCGCCTCCATAATATCATCTCCATTATGATTATATCATTTAAAGTTTTGTAAAACAAGAAGTGTCAACAAACAACTTTTTTTTGTATTTTATTTACTATCTTTAGTTTCTGTGTTAAAATCATAGAAGAATAGGAATGATATATATGGATAGTAAGATTGTTAAAATTGCCGGTACAGAAAGCAAGGCCAAAATTATACGTTTTTTTTCTTTAATTAATGGAAAAAGAAAATATATTTGTTTTATCAATTACAGTGGAAAAAATTTAAATTTATCCACCATTCATTTGGGATATATATCTACAATTGGAGAAAAAATAATAGTATTCAAAATAGAAACAGATTCTGAATGGTTAAGAATTAAAACTATTATGGAAAATCTATTTACGACTGGTACAAGCGAAGAAATTGTAACTTATCCAGTTGATAATATTGAAAGAATAGATATTGTTGATTATCATACTTTCGATAAATTGATTACTGATTACAGAACTTTTTTCAATGTAAAAGTTCCAGAAGAAATCAATTTTAATATAGATATTAAAAAACCGATTAAAGATAAACAAACTCCAACACCAGTAGTCCCAGTTTCAGTAGAATCTACTACTCCAACTGCACCTACTCGTAAAAAAGGATCGAAAATGGTTATAATATTAACCATTATTCTATTATTATTAGCTGTAGCTGCTGCGATTTATTATTTTAGAGATGACCTTTTTAAAGAAACCAAACCAATAAATAACAATAATAATGGGGCAGTTATTAAAAATAATAACTACGCTGATAATGAATTAGTGTGTACTTTAAAATATAATGATAATGAATCAAACGGAATTATCACTGAAAAAGTATCTTATTTCTTCAACGATGACAAAAGTACTGTAGTCTCTGTTAAATCAGAAAACAAAATTAAATTTACTGATAAAGAGGAATACGATACAAGTAAACAAAATGCACAAATGGGATTAGCTTTCGCTACTATGTTTGATATCGAAATGAATCTTGATCATGATGATAAAAATTTAAATTATATAGTTACTATGCAAATAGATACTGCTAAAGCTATAGAATCAGGTTATAAAATGGAAACAAGTGGATCTTATGATAATATTAAAAATCAAGCATTAATTATTGGTTATACTTGTAACGGAAATAATAAAGATTTTGAAGAAGATTTTGGTAATGAAGAAATTAAAGCAATAAATGATTCATTAACTATTGTAAGCGATGGTTGGCGTATTGTAGCTACAGCAGATGCAATAGATGAAAATTCAATTGCAATGGAATTTAATATCAATATTAGGCATTTAAATGATTCCCCTAGAGATTTAAATGGTGTTTTAACAACTTATGACGAAAATAAAAATCCTTTATCAGAAACAACTATTTTATCTAAAAATACAAAAGGAAATTCATTTTTTACAATTGATTTAGACACAATGATTGACACTGAAGAATTAATAGAAAACTTTGATTATAATAATATTAAATATTATAGTATTAAAATTAATAAATAAAAGTGTTGACAATATTAAATTATTATCCTATAATATTTATAGGACTTGAGATTAATTCACAAGTCCTTCTTTTTTTATTAATAAAAACATAAAAAGGATAAATTACTTATTTATCCTTTTTTATATCTTTTACAATATTATAAATACATGAATAACTACGTCTACTATAGAACTTACAAAATCTTCTTATACTCGCATTACTCTTACTATAGAGTTTAATAATATATTCTCTTTCTTGATCACTAATTGTGTTTGAAGGCTTTTTATTTTTGTTACCATGTTCTAGAGAAATAGTTCCATTTAATATTTCCTTTTTTAGTTTACATATATACTTTGGATGATATCCAGTAATCTCTGCAATCTCTAAATATGACAAATAAGATTCATTATTTAGCTTTTTTTTCATTAAATTAATTGCTAGTTCCTTTTTTTCACTCATAATATCACCAAATAAATTATATCACAAAAGTAATTATTTCGCAAGATAATCATTTTTACTTCAAATTTTTTCTTTTAATCAATAGAATGTAAAGCTTTAAGCCTTTTAGTTTACATATGTTTATTTAAAATTAAATTTTACTGACATTGAAGCTAATTGTCCAGCTTCTAATTTATCTCTTTTCATTTGTTCTCTTTCAAACCAAATATAACTAACAAATTCCCATATAGCAAACCAAGATACAATTACAGTAATTTGAAATAACATTGAAGTATCATCAAATGACGATACTAGTAAACTTACTAATAAGGAGAACATACCAAAAATCAGTAACATAGTTGCTTTCTTCCTGTTTTGTTTTAATTCAAGTATTTTATCACCTAATTTTAAACCAAAGTAATCTTTTATTACCTTAGTAATTATTTGTTGTTCCGAATCGCTAAAATTACATCCGTATATATCTATAACAATAGGATAATGAACTGGAATATAATAAGTGTTTTCTTCCACATAAGAAGCAAAGTCACTATTTAACCATTCATACCCCTCAATTGAATAATCTGATATTATGTCTTCTATAGAATCAACTTTTACTGATATATACGCTTTGCCATCTTCTAAGTAAAAATCTTTTACATATTTGGCAAAATCAAAATTAGCTTTTTGAAACCTTTTAATATTTTTTTTTCTTTTCTTTTCCTTTTCTCATAATCTCATCTCCAAAAAATTATAACACGAAATAAAAGAATTAAAACATTTTTAATTCTTTTATTATACTAATAACATAATTATATTCTAATCTTTCTGTCAATTCAAACAAAGTATAATCCGCTTCAAATTTTACAACTCTTTCTTCATTATCAAGATGTAATAATATGCGATTATATCTAGAATTTCCTGTTAGTTTCATTATAATATCCTTATCCCTTATAATGTATGTATTCAACATAACTCCCCCTTGGTGATATAGTATATTATAAAAGTTTTTTGTTTGCAAACATTTTTTTCCGACACTTTTCGACAAAATCTGCATTTTATCTCTTTTTAGCTTTTTCAATTCTAATAATACGATTATTTAGTTTTTGATTATATATTTTCTTAATAACTTTATCAACAACTTCATTATTTACATCCATAAAAGTGAATTTTGTCATAATTTCAATATTATTAAAATTATCTTTATCTACTTTAGTAGTATCCTTTAAGAAATCTAATAGTGTTCCTTTTTTTAAATTGTCCATTTTTCCTATTGTTAAAAAGACTCTAGTTGCTTTAGGGTTTATATGTCGTCCCTTTTCTACTATTGTTAAATCCTTTTTGAAATCTGATCCTAATTCTTTACTAAACATAACTTTTAATAAAGCAGCAGAAAATTTCATTAAATCATCTTTATTCATATCTCTAACATATTTAATATATTCTTCGTGTTCATTTTCTTTCACAGTATTTTCAATTATATTTATAACCTTTTGATACTTAGCTTCATATATATCTTCTGCATTAGGTAGATCTATATACTCTATCTTACATTTGGCTGCTTTTTCAACATCATTTAAAAATTTCAATTCTCTAGAATTAACTAAAGTAATAGCTTCTCCTTCGTTACTAGCACGTCCAGTACGACCAATACGATGAATATAGCCTTCAATGTCTTGTGGTAAGCTGTAGTTGATTACACATTCAATATTATCTACATGGATTCCGCGAGCTGCCACATCTGTAGCAATTAAATAGTTAAATGCTCCTTGTTTAAATCTATTAAGTGTTTGAATACGCATACTTTGAGCAATATCGCCATGCATTGCTTCAACATTATAGTTGCGTGTAGCTAATTCAGTCACTAATTTATCAACATCTTTTTTAGTTTGACAAAAAATAATCCCGCGTTTAGCTGATTTTACATCTAGAATACGGCATAATGCTTCTAATCTTGTCTTTTCTGACACTAAAGAATAATATTGCTTAACATTTACCGAAGTTTTACTAGTTGCTTCAATAGAAATATATTGATAATCTTCTTTCATATATTGCTCTGCTAACATCTTAATCGATTTTGGCATAGTTGCCGAAAACAATAATACTTGCTTATTTTGATTAGTTTTCTTGAAAATAAATTCAATATCTTCTAAGAATCCCATATTCAACATTTCATCTGCTTCATCTAATATAAAAAACTCTAAATCTTGAATATTTAAAACACGTCTTTCAATTAAATCCATTACTCTTCCCGGTGTACCAACAACTATATCCACACCTTTTTTTAATGCTCTTATTTGCATCTCAATACTAGATCCGCCATAAACTGCTAAAACATTAAACTTACTCGAAGTATTTAAAGTATTAAATTCTTCACTTACTTGAATAGCTAATTCTCTAGTTGGCACTAAAACAATAGTTTTTACAAAATTTGTTTTAACATTAATTTTTGAAAGAACACATGCAGCATACGCTAAAGTCTTTCCTGTTCCTGTTTGAGCTTGACCAATTACATCATTACTATCTAGTATTAGTGGTATGATAGCTTCTTGAATCTTACTCGGTGTATCAAAACCTAATTTATCAATTGACTTTAAAACATTGTCAGATAAACCAAGTTCATCAAATTTTTTATTCATAATAATCCTCTTCCCAACGACTAATTATATTATATATTTTTAGTATATACAAGTAAAATATTACTATTTTAAAAACTTTGTTGAAAATAAAAAAATATGTCAAGACATATTTTAATTGTTTTCTTCTACTTTTTCTAAATATATTTTTTTATTAAAGGCCCCTCTTTTCAAAACCTTTTGTTTTCTAATACTATCGAACTCATCAAAAGAAACACCTTTATTATCAAGAATTCCTAACATTACTTCCATCATATCCGCTAATTCTTCTACACTATTAGATTCTAAGTACTCATTTAATTCTTCTTTAAGTTTAATATTTAATTCACTTAAATATTCTTCATCACTTAAAATCCTTGTAATAGGAGTGCAATTATCCGCAGTTATAATCTCAGGTATCTTATCCCTTACTAGTTTATTATATACTTTCATACTTCCCTCACTTATATCTTTTTATTACTATCCTCAGATTCAACATCTATATTCTTTAACTCATTTATCTGTTTTATTAATTCTTTTTGAGTCTTTAACAATTTTTCTGTTTTTTCATGTAAATCTTCTAAAATTAATTCAGATTTTAAATCAACACGATAATCATTATGTCCACGTAAACGATCTTTTTCGCCTTGTCTATTTTGGCTCATCATAATGATTGGTGCTTGAAAAGCGGCAACACAAGATAGAATTAAATTGAGTAAAATGAAAGGATAAGGATCAAAACTATCTTCTTTTAAAAAGTAAACATTTATTCCCATCCATATAATAATCACAACGATAAAGGTAATTATAAAAGTCCAACTACCAGCCATTGCGGTAATTTTATCAGCTACTCTATCTCCAAAAGATTCTGCCATATCTGCTTGCTTATCAACATCGACAACAATTGTCTTATCAGCTAACATATCTACCAATATTTCTTCATCATCTTGATCAAGTTCTTGATTAAGTAATAATTTAATTATTTCTTTTTTAGTTCTTGCCATTTTCCATTACTCCTTTATTTTCTTAATTATATACTTTATTAATATAAACTACAATATCTATTTTTTTCTTTTAAATACTACTATTACGCTTCTAGTGGTATACGATAACACAACAGTTATACCGGCATATATTAATGAAACAATAAAAATATTCCCAATGTTGCCTGTGATTAAATATAATAATAAGTAATTTAAAATATAATTAATTAATATAAATGGTATTAGTTTTTTTATAAATATTCTTTGAATTATACCACCTATTATTGAAAGAAAAGGAATAACCATATAAATTATTGTTACAATTAAACCTAAATCACCCATTCCACCTTGTTTCACTAAAAATAAATACCATATATATAAAAATATATATAAGAATAATATTACTGAATTATAAATTATAGTCTTTTTCATATTTTAGCTCCCTATTTTACTTAATTCATTAAGTACTTCCATTTGGATAATATTATTGGTTGTATTTACCTTTTTCCTAAAATTATCATCCCAATATACCTTATTATTTATACCTAATGCAACCGCAAAAGTTAAATAATCTTCCCACAGAATTAATTCTTCTGTTTTTCTTTTTTCTATATTTGAAAAGTCATTTAAGAATTTTTTAAACTTCGCTATTTTTTCTTGTTCTAATAATCCTTGATTGGTTAATTTTATTCTTTTACTTATAAATGATAGAAAATATACTATTACATATATAAAGATAGAAAAACCCAAAATAGGTAAAAACATAAAAATCAACATATAAATTATATTTAAAATCAAATTATCCATACTAGATAACCAATCAATTACATTAAATAAGGCAAAAAACATTACAATTGGAATAATTAAATTAATAACTAATTTTTTCTTATCTTTTTCATCTAGTTCACCTTTATTTGCTACTAAACCACTTTTTAAAGCATCATCTAATATTTTTTCTCCCCAAGTAATTGAAGAAAAACGCAAATTCTTTTTATATACTTCAATTAAATAGATTTCGTGTTCCATCAAGTTATCAGTTTTTATATCCATTACACTAATTTTCCCATTTTCTTCTTTTAAATAACCATGATTAATTAAATAAAGCGTAGTAGCGATAACATCTTTATTATGTTCTATTGATTGATCTAATAGTAAACTAGCAAATGCAGGACTATATTTATTTGGAACATCTCTTACATAATCATAGTCATTAGAGTCAACATATCTTGCGTTTTGAATTCTCATAATTTGATTAGCACTTTTTATTGGTTGTACAATCGAGAATATTATCATTTTAAACCATAGTATTATCAATAATGATATGAATCCTGAGAAGAGGATAGCTATTAATAATGCGTATTGAACAGGAAATTCGGCACCTATCAAAGTAAATAATACTGGAAAAAAATACATTAAAAAGATAACAATTCCAACATATAATGTTCCTCTTTTTTTCTTTTTCATATTGTTAAAACCCCGTTTCAAATCGTTTCTTGTTTTTCTCTATTTTTAATAAGCATCCGTTTACTATATCTTCATCACTTAATCCTATTAAATTACCCAACTTTACTAAATTAATTAATATTCTTTTTATTCTATCCTTATCAAAATCATCAATAAGTTTCGAACTCTCATGATATAAATATATAAACTGCTCGATTACATCATTATCTTTTGATTCAATAAATTCTTCTTCTAAACTTACATCTAACATATTGCAAAAGCAAAGTGTCATAAGCATACAATCAGCAAATTCTTCTAATATAATTTCCTTATCACTTGGACCTTTATTAGACCAATACTTGAAACATCTTGTTTCATTTGCTAATTCACCTAACTCTACTAATAATTCTAAAACATTTTTTCTAAAAGTTTCCCTCGAGTTATTATCATAAAGATCATGAAATATTTCATCTAATTTTTTGTTTTCTTCATATATTTTATTAAATTTTTTCATATACCATCCTACTCACTTATAAAACTTCTTTGTTCTATTTTAAACCTCTATTATAAGTATAACAAATAAAATAATTTTATCAAACAAAAAACTAAGTATTTTACTTAGTTTCGTATTCATCTAAAAAACTATACTCTTGACCATTCTTTTTATATCCTAAAACAGCATCTAAATTAATGTTACCCATACTTTTAAAAATATTATAGTCGACACTAGAATTGACTTTCCTAAGCTGTTTGATTAATTCCTTTATCTCTTTTCTTTTACTTGTACCATCATTTATTAGTGAACATCCTTCAGTAAACCTGCAGGCACAATTAATAAAAGTTAATTCATTACTTTTTTTCCACGCAAGAATATCTTCTTCTTTTACTAAATAAAGTGGTCTAATCAATTCAATACCTTCAAAATTATCGCTGTGTAACTTCGGTAACATTGTTCTTATCTCAGAACCATAAAACTGACTTAATAAAGTAGTTTCGATGACATCATCAAAGTGATGACCTAAAGCTATTTTGTTATATCCTATTTCTTTGGCTCTATTATATAAGTAACCTCTTCGCATTCTTGCACATAAGTAACAAGGACTCTTAGACTCAACAGTAGATACTACATCAAAGATATCACTTTCAAACATTTCAATATCAATATTTAAGATTCTAGCATTATCTAAAATAAAACTTCTATTATATTCATTATATCCTGGATCCATCACAACGTACTTAGCTTCAAATTTTATTTTTCCATGTCTTTGTAATTCTTGAATACATTTGGCTAATAAAAACGAATCTTTTCCTCCAGAAATACAGACCATTATTTTATCACCATCATTAATTAACTTATAATCTCTAATGGCTCTCGTAAATTTTGTCCATATTCCCTTTCGATGTTTCTTAATTATACTTCTTTCTATTTCTTGATACTTTTCCATCTAAATCACCATTTCCTTGTAGCACAAATCAAAACATCTAATAAATTCGTTGATTTCTTCTTTTGTTGTTAAATGAGATAGGCTTATTCTTATCGATGAAGTAGCGGCTTCCTTATCTTTAGACATTGCATAAACAGCTTTTGAAGGGGTACCAGGTGGGCAACATGCGGATTTAGTCGAAACATAAATTTCATATTTTTCTAAAGCACTAGCAAAGTTAATGGCTTTAACTCCTTTAATACTAAAGTTTAAAGTAAATGGTATCGCTTCTTTAGGACTATTTATATTAACTTTATCATATTTACTTATTGCTTCTCTTATATCTTTATTTAAGTCTTCTACATATTTTGTTTTTTCTTCTAAACCTTCTAAAGCTAATTCTAAGGCTTTATCAAAAGCTAAGACACTAGCTAATACTGGAGTACCACTTCGGTAAACAGTAGTACTTTTCCCCCCTAAAATAATAGGTCTTAATTGAACATCTTTCTTCTTTATTAATGCACCAAAACCATTTAAACCATAAAACTTATGTGGTGCGATTGTTACTAAATCGACATCACTAAAATCAATAAATGATTTACCTATAACTTGTGAAGCATCAGTATGAAAATGACAATTAGGATATTCCTTCAATAACTTACCTATTTCTTCTATTGGTTGCCTAATCCCAACTTCACTATCCACAGAAGCTATACTAACTAAAATAGTATCATTTCTTATTAGTTTTTTTAATCCTTCAATATCAACCTTACCATTACTTAGAATAGGTATCATCTCTACTTCAAAACCTTCTTCTTGCATAATACTTGAAGGAGCGATAATTGAAGTATGTTCCATTGGAGTAATTAAAATATGTTTACCCATGTTTTTGTATCTTTTACACACACCAGTAATAGCTAAATTATTTGATTCGCTAGCGCCACTTGTATAAATAATTTCTTCAGGTAAAATATTTAGATTCTTAGCAATATTAATAGTTGCTTTATCTAGTAGCGTTTTTGCTTCTAAACCTAATTTATGAAAAGAATTAGGATTAGCATAATACTTTAAAGTTGTATCATAAAAAAGATCTAATACCTCTTTATTCACAGGACTATTAGCAGCATAATCTAAATAAATCATATTTCACCTCCATCAATCCAATATATTTTATCATAAATTTAATCAAAAAAATCAACTATTTGTTGATTTTATGCTATTATTTTTGGAATAAATATTGCAAAAACTAATTTACAAATATATTATGAGTGAATGACATTTTTTCTTTTTGTATGGTTATTACTAACTGAGTTAACAATCTTTATTATTATGATAATAGGAAAGATTGCATAAAACGATAATGCTGTATTTTATAAAACAGAAAAGGACTGAAACACCTTAATAAAATAATTTTATTTCAAATGCAATTATTTTAATTTTTTCAAGTAATTATAAAGTTTAATTATTTGATTTCGAAACAACGTTATTTTATAGCTTTGCTGATTATACATATGTTTTTCATCAATTACATTTATTTCGAATTCTACATATATATCCTGTATTTCACATCCTTCTCTCACATATATTACATTTTCAAGCATTCTTATATCAACTTTAGGATAAAGATTAAATACAATATCTGGTTCCATAAAAGAAATACATTCCATTTCTTTCATTTCATCATTCAACAATCTTTCCAGTCCTTCTTTAAGATATTCTATTTCCCCATTTGTAAACACTTCACAGGGTACTGAATAATCAAAATATTTGCTTTTAATTTGAATTTTCGTATGACACCACGGATCATCATATTCATCAACAATATCTTTGTATCCTTTTTTAACTTCGAATACTATTTTAGTATCAAAAACATCTAAATTAATAATTACACCCCTTTAATTCAAAATCATATCTTAACTATTATTTTTTTTCCAAACAATGTAAGTATTCTATTGTTGAATCTGTTAAGTATTCTCTGGTGTTATCTGCTTTATACCTTCTATGATTTTTTTCGTATCTTTTATATTTACCATACTTTTTCATTATCTTTTCTATATCCCTAATATCTATGATTCCTTCATTATTATAACTTAAAAATATATATTTAAACTTTGCATTTTTTATGATATCTTCTAATGCTTGACTTGCTTCATTTTTTTTATTATATTTCGAAGTTTTTTTCTCGTCATATCTTATACCTGTTTTACCTTTGATAACCGGCGAATCACCCATAGCTATTGTTTCTAAAATATGATAATTTGTATTATACTTTCTAGCATTGTAAGGAGGATCCATATATAAAATATCTCCAGATATTTTATATATTAATTTATTACAATCAATATTATATACTTTGTTTTTTGTTTTAGAATTTATTAATACTGAAAGCGGAATCATTTCTATTCCTTTTAAAGCTGATGTCTTTCTTTCTTTTAAAAAAGCTTCATATACAGATGCAGTATTAGCTACCTTGTCTGAAGCTTCTATTAAACAACTTAATAAATAATAATATTCTTTTTTCATTATTTTTTTATTCTCATACCAAAATTCTATTTTTTTTCTTATCGAATCAATTTTTATTGCGTTTTCTTCAGTAAAGTAGTTCCTTTGAAATTCATTATTTCTAGTACCATGTAAAGTGTAATTATTATAAATAAATCCCTTATAATCATTTAATGAATTTAAATATGCGAATACGTTAGTAATTCCTTCATCATTTTTTAATCTTCTGAATTTTATGTTCTTATTATTTGCAATAAAATGTTTATTTAATATATAACTATAATATTGGATATCATTAGCTATCACATTAAAACTCAATTCTTTAAAACGATTACCTACTATACCTGTCCCAGCAAAAATATCACAAAAAATCATATTATCTTTTGTTTCTATAAAATCAAATATTGATTCTTCTATGAAATTTAAAATTGTTTTCTTTGATCCTATATAATTCACATTACCACCTATTCAATTATAACATTTTATAAGTTTTTGTCCAATAATATTATATTTATTAACTAATAATAACCAAGATCGTGATATAATTTACTTAAGGTGATACAAATGAATAAAATTAACAATATAGATATGAAAAAATGGAAAGAATATGAAAATATATATAGTGATAGCCTATGGATAATTGATAAACGCGACAAAAGTAGTACTCATAAGGGTGATTATCATGGCAATTTCATTCCACAAATACCATATCAATTATTACAAAGGTATACTAAGGAAGGTGATTGGGTTTTGGATCCTTTCTTAGGAAGTGGAACAACATTAATAGAATGTCGATTATTAAATCGTAACGGAATTGGGATTGATATAGATGAAAATATACTACAAGTAGCTAAAGAGAGAGCAGAAAGTGAAATCAAAACTAACACAACATTAGAGTTTTTACTCGGTGATAGTAAAAATATAAATATTTTAAATATTTTAAATAAAAATAATATTGACTCAATTGACTTTGTAATAATGCATCCACCATATTGGGATATTATTAAATTTAATGATAATAAAGAAAACTTATCAAATACTAAAACTGTTGAAGAATTTATTAAAAGTTTTGGAAAAGTTGTAAATAACACTACAAAATATTTAAAGAAAAATCGTTATGTGGCTATCGTAATTGGCGATATATATAAAAAAGGAGAATGGATTCCTCTTAACACATATATCATTAATTTAATGCAAAAGAAAAAGTTTTTATTGAAATCAATTGTTGTAAAAAACATTGATGAAACTAAAGGAAAAAGAAATCAAAGAAACATTTGGCGATACCGTTCTTTACTTGGTGGATTTTATATTTTCAAACATGAATATATACTAATATTTAAAAAAACTAGTTAAATTTTTTTAACTAGTTTTAATTATATAATAGTACTACAAAGCATTCTGTTTTATAATTTTTTACTCCAACTTTCGCATGATTATAATCAAATTCCAACTGTATAGGATTTTTAAAATTTGTTTTTATTATTATATCAGCAATTTTTTCAGGCTTAACATCATCATCCAAGTAAACAACTAATAGCCTTGGTTGGTATCCAAACCTATCCTCATCCTGTCCTTGATATAAGTACTTTGCAACTACTTCTGGATGTTTTATTGCATATTCCTTATAGTTTTCACCATAATCTTCTTTAAAATTTTTACCAACACTACGACTCACTTTCTGATCATATGGTACTCCATCAATATAAAAATCTACTTCTCTATTATGCTTTAAAGTTGGCATTATATTTTCATTATGCTCAAATATCAAATATTCAATATAATCATTTCTACTCGTATTAATTTCTTTAATTCTTCTAAATCTAACAGCATCTTTCATTACTTTAATATCTTTTTCTTCGTCACTAACATGTGAATGATTTACAGTTTGCATGTAAGTATCAAAACCAGCAGCTGCGAAAGGCCATTCAATTGGTCCTAATTCTAAAGCCATCCATTCGCCTATCATTTCATTTAAATGAATATCAGAATATTTAGATATATTATATTTTTGAGTAGTTTTAAATAATTCTCTTATTACATTCTTAGAAACCGCGTAATCCCAAGTATTTATAATCTCTTCTATTATCTTTTTAATTGTCTTTGGTAGTTCTTTTTCTATTCTTTTTTCTTTATAAAATTCCGTTAAATATGCCTCCATATTTTCTCTTGGACCTATAGTTTTCTTTACAAAAGATTCATCAATTTCTCTTTCAATATTTTGTTTCACATAATACCTCCTAACTTCTCATAAAGATTATATCACAATAATCTCTTTTACACTATTAACAGTATATTTTAATAGTGTAAAATTAAAGCGATCATTTTTAAAGTAAATTTCTGAACGAAATGAAATCTTTTATTTCATTTCAACAACTTTGAAAC
>CAYPGI010000004.1:0-27806 GCA_964410275.1 uncultured Muribaculaceae bacterium
TGGATTTGTCAGTTAATATACTTCCAATAATATCTAAAATATTTGATGAGAGTAAAATGGTACCTAATGATATTGATACCATTTTTGTTGTTAATGGACCTGGATCATTTACAGGTATTAGAATAGGTGTGACGATTGCTAAAACATATGCTTGGTCTTTAAAAAAGAAAATAATACCGATATCTAGTTTAGAATTTATCGCAACTACTAGAGTCAATGAAGAATACATTATACCATTAATTGATGCTAGAAGAGGTTATGTCTATGCTGGAATATATGATTCAAAATTAAATATTAAAAATAATGATGAATATATTAGTTTAGAAGAATTAACTAAAAAAGCCCCTAAAAATAGTATTTATGTATCTTATGATGATGTTAATATTGATCATATTAAACCAAATGTTGATGTAGTGAGGTTAATTCAAAAACATATTAATGATAAAGATATAAATGCTCATATTCTAAATCCAAATTATTTAAAAATGACTGAAGCAGAAGAAAATTTATGTAAGGAAAAAGTATGATAAAAGAAATTGATGATATTAGTCTATTAGATAATATTGTAGATAATTATAAGATAACCATAACCCCTTATAATAAAATGATGGTATTTGAAGCAGATAATACAATTGTGGGGTTTATTGATTATTCTATTATTTATGACAAAATTGAATTAAATTATATTATTGTTATTCCAAGTTATCGTAATCAAGGAATTGCTTCGAAACTAATGGAATTTTTAATTGATGAAGCCAAAAGTAATAAATGTATAAATATTACTTTAGAAGTGAGAATTCATAATAATAATGCCATTAATTTATATAAAAAATATGGTTTTGATGAAGTAACAATTCGAAAGAATTATTATAATGATGAAGATGCAGTAATGATGATAAGGATGATGTAAAGTGATAGATAAATATATATTAGCGATTGAATCAAGTTGTGATGAAACAAGTGTTTCAATTATAAAAAATGGTATAACTGAGATTGCTACCGTTATATTATCACAGATGGATATACATGCTAATTATGGTGGAGTAGTCCCAGAAATAGCTAGTCGTAATCACATCCAAAATATTACACTAGTAATTGAGGAAGTACTTAATAAAGCTCAGATTAATATGGATGAGATAGATGCTATTGCGGTTACTTATGGTCCTGGACTTATTGGTTCATTACTAATAGGGTTAATGGCTGCTAAAACATTAGCTTTTATCTATAATAAGCCATTAGTACCTGTTCACCATATAGCAGGTCATATATACGCTAATAACTTAGTTAAACCAATGACCTTTCCACTTATTGCTTTAGTAGTAAGTGGAGGACATACTGATTTAATTTATATGAAAGAAGATTATAGTTTTGAACGTATTGGTGGTACATTAGATGATGCTGTTGGTGAAGCATATGATAAAGTTGCAAGAGTAATGGGACTTAGTTATCCAGGAGGACCAGTAATAGATAAATTAGCACTCACTGGTACTGATACTTATACGTTACCAACGCCACTTGATGATGATAGCTATAACTTTAGTTTTAGTGGAATAAAAAGTGCTGTTATTAATTTGATACATAATATTAAGCAAAGAAATGAAGAATTAAATGTGGAAAACTTAGCTACTTCATTTCAAAATAGAGTAGTTGATATTTTAGTTAAAAAAACAATGAGATCTTTAGATGAATATCAAGTGGATAATTTAGTTGTAGCTGGTGGAGTAGCGGCTAATAATGGACTTCGTACTAAACTAACAAAAGCATGCCAAGAAAAGAACATAAATTTAACCATTCCACCTATCAAGTACTGTACAGATAATGCAGCAATGATAGGGGTAGCAGGTTATTACGCTTACAAATTAGGTCGATTAGCAGAACTAAATATAAACGCTAAAGCAACTTCAGAGTTGCAATAAGGAGTGGTAAAGATGCGCTTTACAGGAACTGTCGCTAGAGGAATTAGAACACCTATTTTAAAGGAAAAGGATAATTTAATTGATATTGTTGTAGATTCAGTAATGAAAGCTTCTCAAAATGAACAATTTGAATTAAGAGATAAAGATATAGTTGCGATAACTGAAGCAGTTGTTTCAATTGTTCAAGGAAACTATGTCAGTGTTGACGATGTAGCAACTGATATTAAAAACAAGTTTCCTAATGGTCATATTGGAATAGTTTTTCCTATTTTAAGTCGCAATCGTTTTGCATTATGTTTAAAAGGTTTTGCTCGTGGTGCTAAGAAAATAACAATGCTACTTAGTTACCCTTCTGATGAAGTAGGAAATCCTATTTTACAAGAAGATAGACTAAGCGAATATAATATTAATCCATATAGTGATATAATAAGTGAAAACAAATATAAAGAGTTATTTGGCGATTTTGTGCATATGTTTACAGGAATTAATATGATTGATTTCTACAGAGACATAGCCAAAAGTGAGGGATGTGAAATAGATTTTGTCTTAAGTAATAATCCTACAACTATATTACAATATACTAAAGATGTTCTTTATTGCGATATCCACACCAGAGAAAAAACAAGGAAAAAACTTATTGAAAATGGTGCAGAAACTGTTTATGGTATGAGTGATATTATGAGAGAAAGTATTAATGGTAGTGGATCAAATAAAGAATATGGTTTATTAGGTTCAAATCGTTCTACTGAAGAGAGATTAAAATTATTTCCAACTAATGGACAAGCCTTAGTTAATGATATTCAAAGGAAATTTAAAGAAATAACTAATAAAAATATTGAAGTAATGATTTATGGAGATGGAGCATTTAAAGATCCTATTGGTGGTATTTGGGAATTAGCAGACCCTGTTGTTTCTCCATTTTATACTTCTGGATTATCAGGTACTCCAAATGAACTTAAGTTAAAATATATTTCAGATAATAAATTTGCTAGTTTACGTGGAGAAGAACTGAATAACGCTATTAGAGAAGAAATAAAAAACAAAGATAAAAACCTTGTAGGTAAAATTGAAACTCAAGGTACTACTCCTAGAAGAATTACTGATTTAGTAGGATCATTATGTGATTTAACTAGTGGATCAGGGGATAAGGGAACACCAGTTGTCCTAGTTCAAGGATATTTTGATAATTATGCAGATATGTAAAAAAAAGATTAATTTTTAGTTAATCTTTTTTCTATATATAAAACAAAATAATACATTAGTGTTGCTATCACACATAAGATAAATATTCCAGCAACAACTAAGTCCAAATTAAATACTTGTGAACCATACATTATTAGGTAACCAATACCTTGTTTTGATACTAAGAATTCCCCCATAATAACACCTATTAATGACATACTAACATTTATTTTCAAAGTGCTTATTATTTTAGTAAAACTACTGGGTAATAATAGTTTAAAGTATATTTGTCTTCGAGTAGCGCTAAACGATTTCATTAGTTTGATTTTTGTTGAATTAGTATCTTTAAACCCTTGATAAACATCGATAATTGTAATGATCACAGATATAAGTAAAGCCATTATAATTATTGAATTCATGGAAGCCCCTGCCCAAATAATAATAATTGGACCAAGAGCTACTTTAGGTAAACTATTTAAAATAGTTAAATAAGGATCTAGTACTTTAGCTATGAAGTCATTCCACCATAAAATAGTTGCGGTTATTACTCCTATAATAGTACCTAATAAAAAACTAATTAGTGTCTCAAGTACAGTAATTCCTATATGATTGTATAAATTATTTGTATTATGAAGACTAATAATTGTTTCGGCAACATCTTTAGGACTAGAAGTAATAAAGGTGTTAATAATTTTATAGTCTGCGAGTAACTGCCACAATATGAAAAATAAAACAATGATTATTATTTGAGTTAATCTTATAAGAAAACTATTTTTTCTTAATTTTTTTAAATAAGATTTATGTTCATCACTATACATGATAATCAATCTCTTTCCATATTAATTCATAGTAATATGCAAATTCTTTAGCTTTTCGATTGTTAATAGGTGTTGATTTATCAGTTAAATTAACGTCGTATACTTTTTTTATAGTAGCGGGCCTTTTAGATAAAATAATAATACGGTCAGCCATACTAATGGCTTCAGTCATTGGTTTAATTGATATGACTATTTTATAAACAAAAAACATAAGATTAATCAGACTGGAGAATGTTTATGAAGAAACCTAAAATAAAATTAACCAAAGAACAACAAACTAAAATAATGTATTTCTTTATGAAAACATCTATACCTCGTATGTTAAAAAACAATAATTCATCCAAAGGTAAAAATAATGATTGATACATATGTAGGTATCTATGTTAGAGTTTCTACTGAAGAACAAAAGGAACATGGTTATTCAATTCCTCAACAAATAGATATTTTAACTAAATTAGCTAATAATAATGAATGGAAAGTATATAAAATATATAATGATGCCGGGATAAGTGGAAAAAATACTGAAGATAGGCCAATGCTTAAAGAACTGATCAATGATATTACTAATAAAAAGATTAGTAAAGTTTTAATTACTAAAATGGATAGATTATCCCGAAATGTAATAGATACAGATACTTTATTAAATTTTTTTAATAATTTTAATTGTGAATTAATTGACAGTAGTGGTAGAAAGATAGAAACTAGTAATCCTAGTGATTGGTTATTTACCATTATTCAAAGTGCTTTTGGTCAATATGAACGAAAGGCAATTATCAATCGGGTAAAGGATGGTTTTGCAGGTAAAGTTAAACAAGGGAAATCGTTATGCAGTTCAACACCACCATATGGATATAACAGAGAAAAAGGAAGTGGTGTATTATCAATAGATGAAGAGGAAGCATTGGTTGTTAAAAGGATCTACCATATGTATTTAGATAATTATTCCTTTGCGGAAATTGCTAGAATGCTTAATATTGAAAAGGTTGCGACAAAAAGGTTTAATCAAATTGTTAAAAAAAAGAACACAACACTTATTACTAGTAGGTGGACACCTAAAACAATTCGTTTATTGTTGTCTAATCCTACATATATTGGAAAAGTAAGGTATCACCTTAATAAAGCAGATTACCAAGAATATGAAGGTCTTCATAAATCAATAATAGATTTAGAAACCTATAAACAAGTTCAAAGTAAAATAAAAAAATCCAAAAGAATTTCTAAAACAAACAAACCAAAGGAAGATGTGTATTATTGTGGAATTTTAGTCTGTGGATATTGTAATAAAAATTTAACAACGCAACGAACAAAAAAACAGAATAAGAAAGGTGAATTTAATACTTATTATGGTTATCGATGTAGTAATAAGGAACATGGGATATGTAATGCTAGAGGAATGAGTCATAAGAAAGTAGAAGAAGCCTTTATAAAATACATTAGTCAAATTGATCAATTAATGGAATTTAGTGGTTTGGATATTCGATTAAATGATAATAATGAAAGTAAAGAATTAAAAGATGTAAATAAAAGTATTACTAAATTTAAAAATAAAAGGGAAGAAATTTTGCGTTTATTTCTTGAAGATAAGATTGATGAAAAACAAATGCACTATATGATTAAAGATTTACATAAAAAAGAAAAAGTATTAAAGCAAAGAAAATATAAGTTAGAAAGTATTTTAAGTTGTAACAATACAGATTTAAAAAGTATTTCTAGAAGCGTTAAAGTACATTGGCAGTATTTAACAAATAGAGAGAAGTATGATTTTTTAAATCAATTTATTATGTCTATTGTTGTTATTAATGAAGATCATGATAAAGTTAAGGGGAAAATTAAAATATTATCAATTAACTTATATAACTAATAGTATAATTTTTTCTTTGGAACAATTTATGATATAATAATTGTAGTAAATATTAGAAGTGATGGTGATATAAGTTATGATAGTGGGTAATGAGTTTAATAAAATAAGAAAACACTATAATAAATTAGTAAAGATGATAAATAATCATTTTTTTGTGGGTATAGTTAATGAGTGGATAGTAGATAATTATTACTTATTAGTTGAAGAAAAGGAAACGATAAACCGTTTTGTCAAAAATAAAAAAACATATGGTTATACTACTAGAAACATAGATATGTATGAAATGTTTAGAAGTATTCTAGAAAAGTATAATTATAAAATTGATGAAAAAATCATCATTAAGGAAGTTATAAACTATCAACATAAAATAGGTTATAATTTAAAATACAAAGAGATATCAATAATACCTTTAGTTATTAAAATGTTACTATTAAAAAAAGTATCATTTATTTGTGAAAAAGAATCATTGAAATTAGCAGATAAAAAGATGATTAATAAATTAATTAACAAATTAAAGGTAAAATTAATAAATCAAGAAGATATATCTTTAAAAGAATTAATTAATTTAAATAAAATTTCGAACCATGCTATTGTTTATTTTAATGAACAACTTAAAGAATTAGGGGATTACTCTAATTTGATTTTTAAACAATTTAATAGTTTGTTAGAAGAGAATAACATGGTTATGTGGACCATTATTAACGATGAACATTTAGAAAAAACAGAAACAAATATTTTAATTAATAATGCTTTTTATAGTTTAAAGAAAGTAAATCTTTTTATTATAGAAAATATTTATGAAAAAGTTAATGATGTTGAAAAATTACTTCAAAAAGATAATTTTTATTCATTGATGACTTTAGATACTAAAATTTTAATTCGTAAGCATTTATTGAAAAAGGCTAAGAAGAAAAAAGTAACACTAGATGTGTTGGTAAAAGATATGATGGCAGATAATAACAATATATGTGAAGGTGTTTTAGTTAACCAAAAATACAATTCATTTAAGTTTATTGTTTATTTAATGATGATGATTATTTTAACTACTGCTTCAAGTTATTACTTATCTTCTTACCTTAGTAATTATAGTTGGTTAGGGTTTATTGTATTATTAATTCCAATTAGTGAAGTAATAATAGTTATTTTACAAAAGATTTTCCTTAAGATTTTTGGAACTAAACCATTACCAAAATTAGACTTTTCTAAGGGGATACCAGCTGATTATAAAACAATGGTGGTTGTACCAACTATTATAAAAAATGGTGACAAAATTAAACAAGTTTTTAAAAGTTTAGAAAGATATTATTTGATCAATAAGACTAAAAATATATATTTTACTTTATTAGGTGATACTTTTGAGCATAATAAAGAACATCACGAAAACGATGTTGAAATAGTTGAATGTGGCTTGGCGGAAGTTGAAAGATTAAATAAGAAATATGGAAAAAATATATTTAATTTTGTTTATCGTCGCCGTAAATATAATAAGGGTGAGGGTTCTTGGTTAGGTTTTGAAAGAAAAAGAGGAGCCTTATTACACTTTAATGATTTATTATTAGGTAACTTATCAGAAAGTGAACAAGATGAATATTTTAAAACTCATACTTTTCATAATTTTAATCATAAAATAAAATATGTTATTACTTTAGATGTTGATACTGAATTAGTTATAAATAGTGCTTTAAAATTAGCGGGAACTATGGCTCATCCTTTGAATAGACCTGTTTTAAATGCTGAAGGAAATAAAGTTATTAGTGGTTATGGTCTGTTACAACCAAGAGTAAGTTTAGAAATTGAAGCAACTAATAAATCTTTGTTTTCGCAAATATATGCAGGAGTTGGAGGATTTGATTCGTATAGTAATATTTTCCCTAATTTCTATCAAGATGTTTTCAATGAAGGAACTTTTTATGGAAAAGGAATTTATGATTTAGAAGTTTTTCAAAAAGTTTTAAAAAATCGTTTTCCAAATAATTTAATATTAAGTCATGACTTATTGGAAGGTAATTATGTTCGTGCAGGAAATGTTACTGATATTGATTTAATAGATGGTTTTCCATCTAAGTTTTTAGTTGATGCCTCTAGAAGATCGAGATGGGCTAGAGGAGATATGCAAATTATTAGTTGGTTAGGTAGAAAAGTTAAAAACGTTGATCAAAAGAAAGTAAAAAATCCAATTACTTTATTAGGTAAATGGAAAATTTTTGATAATATTAGACGAGGATTAATTAGTTTTTCTTTATTATTGATAATTATTATTGCTTTAAGTACTAATATTGTTAATCCAGTTTGGTGGTTACTATTTGTCATTTCAATAGATATATTACCAATTATTTTTAAGATTATTGATAGTTTATTAGTTAGTAGAGCTAATTTTATTTCTTTGAAATATTATCGTATATTAATTTTTGGTTATCGAGCTCTTATATTACGAGCTCTTACAGAATTATCATCGATTCCCTATAACGCTTATTTATATTTAAATTCTTTTACGAAATCAATTTATCGTATGACTATTAGTAAAAAACATTTATTAAATTGGTTAACCGCAGATGATGCTGCGAAATTAGTGAAGACTACTCTAGGCAATACCATTAAACAATTTTGGATAAATTACTTATTTGCTTTTTCGTTAATAATTTCGGCTTTTAGTTTTCAAGATTATCAATTAATTAAAATAGTTATTGCATCTATTTTTCTTGCAGGACCAATTATTGCTTATTTCTTAAGTAAGGATTTGGTGGTACAAAATGGTAAATTTGAAGAAGAAGATACTAAGTATTTAGAAGATTTAGCTTCTAATACTTGGAAGTATTTTAAAGATAACCTTACAGAAGAAAACAATTATCTTATTCCTGATAATTACCAAGAAAACCGTGACATTAGGCAGGATATTAAAACTTCGCCAACAAATATTGGTTTATCATTGGTATCAATTGTTTCAGCTGTAGAATTAAATTTGATTTCTGTGGAAGAAGCAAATAATTTAATCGAAAAAATTATTAATTCGATTCAAAAGTTAAGTAAATGGCATGGTCATTTATATAACTGGTATAATATTAAGACTTTAGAAATTATGCATCCATCTTTTGTTTCGAGTGTTGATAGTGGTAATTTTGTGGCGGCATTAATGGTAACAAAAGGATTTTTAGAAACACATAAACAACATAAGTTAAAAGAATGTGTTGAAAAATTAATTGACAAAACGGAATTTAATCATTTATATGCTAGTAATGATGTTTTTAGTATTGGTTATCAGGTTGATCAAGGTCATTTAGACACGTTTAATTATAATAAATTTATGAGTGAATCACGTATTTTAAGTTATGTAGCAATTGCAAAGGGAGACGTTCCAAGTAAACATTGGTTTAGTCTAGATAAGACCCTTATTGCTTATAAGAATAGAAAAGGTTTATCTTCTTGGTCAGGCACTTTCTTTGAGTATTATATGCCTTTATTATTTATGCCAAGTTATGCCAATACTATTTTAGATGAAGCTTATCACTTTGCTTATCATGCACAAGTTGACTATATGAAAAAGATTAATCGTAAGTATCCTTGGGGAATATCGGAATCTGCTTATAATGAGTTGGATGATGCTCAAAATTATAAATATAAAGCCTTTGGTATTCCACAATTAAGACTTCGCGAAGAGGTAAGTGAAAGAATTGTTATTTCGCCATATAGTTCTCTTTTAGCGCTTCCTTTATTTCCAGAAGCAGTCTTAAAGAATATTAAAAAGTTTGAAAAATTGAATATGTTTGGTGAATATGGACTTTATGAATCTTATGACTTTTCTGATAAAGTACCAATAGTATCTTATTATGCACATCATCAGGGAATGATTTTAGGTAGTTTAACTAATTACTTAAAAAAGGGAGTTATTCAAAAATACTTTAATGTAGATATTCGTAATCAAGCTATTGATATGTTAATAAAAGAAAGAGTTCAACTTCGTCCATATATTAATTATGAAATTATGAAGTATAAAAAGTATAATTATGAAAAAGAACCTTTCGTTAATGATATCAGAGTATATAATCAAATTTCTAAATTGCCAGAATTATCAGTATTATCTAATTCAAGATATAGTACTATTATTGATGACAGAGGAAATGGTTATAGTAAGTATTATCAAATACGACTAAATAGATATCGTAAGGTAACTGAACAAGATTACGGTCTATTTATGTATATTAAAGATTTACAAACTAAAAAAGTTTGGTCAAATACTTATGCTCCTATGAATATAAAACCTAAGAAGTATGAGATTGTTTATGCTTTAGATAATATTAAGTTTATTCGTGCAGATAAAGATGTTATTACAACTACTGAAATTGTTGTAACTAAATCACATAACGCTGAAATAAGAAAAGTAACATTTAAAAATAATAGTAATAAAGATAAAGAATTAGAATTGACAACGTATACAGAACCTATTCTTTCTATGAACATAGAGGATGTCAGTCATCCGGTTTTTAACAATATGTTCGTCTATAGTGAATATGACAAGAAGACTAATTCAATTATTGTAAGTCGTAAAACAAGAAATGCACAAACTTATTATATGATTAATCGTTTGTTAATTGATAATCCTTTAGGTGAATTTGAATATGAAACAAATCGAAACAATTTTATAGGACGTGGACGAAATACTAATAATCCTTTAGCGCTTCATAAAAATTTACGCAATTATGTTGGGACAACTTTAGATCCAATCATCAGTTTAAAGAATAGAATTTTAGTACCTAAAAATAGCGAGAAAACAGTTTATATAATTAGTGGCTTTGGTAAATCAAGAGAACATGTTTTAAATATCGTAAAAACATATTCAAATAAACAAGTAATCGCAGAACAAGGCTTTGAAACTGCTATTATTATGAGTAATGTAAGTAATAAAATGGATAGTATTACTACTAATGACCGTCGTTTATACAATACTATGCTTAACTATTTATTACAAACTAACTATATTCTTATCGATGATGAAATAGTTGAAAATCTAAAGAAGAATACTTTAAATCAAACAGGATTATGGAAGTTTGGAATCTCTGGTGATAATCCAATTATTTTATTAGATGTTAAGAATTTAGGTGATTTAAGTTTAGTTAAAGAATTACTACATGCTTTTAAATATTATAAAGGTAAAGCAATTTTTGTTGATTTAGTTATTATTAATAGTGAGAATGAAGGACATGCTAGGGTTATAGCTAAAGAAATTGAAAATGAGAAGTATCATATGTATAACTTAAATAACTTCTTTAAGACACCTGGTTCAATATATGTTTTAGAAAAATCAGATATAAATGAACAAGAACTTATTTTACTAAAAACAGTAGCACGTTTAAAGATTTATAGTAGTCTACATAATTCATTACAAGGATATATTAATGAACTTCAAAATTTAAATACTGTTCAAAAGAAAATAAATGAAAATGAAGTTCCTAGTTTACCAATTCCTTATGATAAGAATAAAATAAAATTCTTTAATAACTTTGGTGGATTTATTAATAAAGGAAAAGAATATTTAATAGTAGATCAAAATACTCCTATGGCTTGGAGTAATGTTATTTCTAATAAAAATTTTGGAACTATTGTAACAAATAATAATTGTGGTTTTACATATGCTGAGAATAGTAGGGAGTATAAATTAACTTCTTGGACTAATGATGCTTTAGTAAATGATTATTCTGAAGGTTTCAAAATAAATGATATGAAAGTTAACTTTAGTTTAGTTAAATTTGGATTTGGTTATAGTGAATTTATTGGTAACTTTAAAAGAGTAGATGTTAATTTAACTCAATTTGTTGCTTTAGAAGACAAAGTTAAGTTTTATAAAATGACTTTAAAAAACAATGCCGTTCATAAACAAAGAATTACCTTAAAATTTTGGATAAATCCTAATTTAGGTTTTACTGAAGAAAAAACAGGTCGTTACTTATTAAGCGACTTTAACGAAAAAGAAAACTTCTTAAGTATTAGAAATGTATATAGTCGTGATTTTAGTAATCTATATGCCTTTATGTCGAGTACTGATAAAATTAAAAATGCTGTTTTAAATAATCTTCTATTTAAAGAAGTTGAAATTGACTTTTATCTTGGTGAAAAAGAGGAAAAAGAATTAGCGTTTACATTAGGAAGTGCAACTGAAGAAAACTTAGTATCTTTAGCTACTAAATATAATAAAGTAAATAAGATAAATAAGGAATTAGCAAATGTTAAAAAACATTGGGATAATATACTTTCAACTGTTCAAGTTGAGACACCTGATGATAGCTTTAATTATATGGTAAATGGTTGGTCTCTTTATCAATCATTAGCATCTAGAATACAAGCACGTAGTGGTTTTTATCAAGTAGGAGGAGCTTATGGTTTCCGTGATCAATTGCAAGATGCGATGAATATTTGTAGTATTGATCCTAATTTAACTAAAAAACAAATATTGATCAATGCTTCTCATCAATTTAAAGAGGGAGATGTACTTCACTGGTGGCATCCTAAATTAAATATAGGTTTGCGTTCTTTATATAAGGATGACTATTTATGGCTTATATATGCTGTAAGTGAATACCTTAAAATCACAGAAGATTTGAAAATTTTAGATGAACAAGTTCCTTTTATTAACGGAAATGCATTAGAACCTCATGAACATGAAAAATTAATTGATTATTCTGTTAGTGAAGAAAAGATATCTCTTTATGATCACTGCGTTCTGATTATCCATAAGGCTATGAATGAGTTAGGTGAAAACGGTCTACCATTAATGGGTGGTGGCGATTGGAACGATGGAATGAATAAGATTGGTATAAAAGGTAAAGGTACTAGTGTTTGGCTTGGTTTCTTCTTATACCAAATGATCGAAAAGTTTGTAACTTTTACAAAAGAATATGATTCCAAGATTAAATTGAATAAGTATATTGATTTTAACAAAAAATTAAAGGAGTCTATAAGAAGTGTTGCTTGGGATGGTACTCATTATTTAAGAGCTTTCTTTGACAATGGTAATATGTTAGGATCAAATTCTAATCAAGAATGTAGTATTGACTTATTATCTCAAAGCTTTGCTATCTTATCAGGTATCGCAGATGAAAAACAGGTTAAATCAATTTTAGAAGAGGTTGAAAGTAGACTTGTTGATCATGACTTAAAAATCATTAAACTTCTAACACCAGCTTTTGAAAAGAATAAAGATTATCCAGGTTATATCATGGATTATCCGAAAGGAATACGTGAAAATGGTGGTCAATATACCCATTCTGTTGCTTGGTATATTATGGCATTATTAAAATTAGGTAAGACAGACTTAGCTTATGAATATTATCAAATGATAAATCCAATTAATCGAACTAAAACAAAAGAAAGTGCCTTGAATTACAAAGTAGAACCATATGTTTTTGTGGCAGATATCTATAGTAATGAGAATTTTGCAGGTCAAGGTGGATGGACTTGGTATACTGGTACTAGCGGTTGGTTTTACAATGTTGCCTTAGTTGAAATCTTAGGATTTAATTTAAGAGGGAGCAAACTTTATATAAGTCCAAATGTTCCAACTATATGGAACAAATACACCCTAACTTATCGTTATCAAGATACTGTTTATAAAGTTGAAGTTTTATTAGAAGAAATGAAAGACGAAATAATATTAGATGATAAAGTTATTAAAACTGATTATATTAAATTAGTAAACGATAAGAAAAAACATTTTGTTCAAGTAAAGGTGGGTAAAAAACATGATTAAGTTTGATTTTAATACTTATATGAAAACATTTGAAACTACAGAAGATTATAATCAAAAAATTACTAAAATAAAGCATACCTTAGAAACAAGTAATTATATGAATGATTGGTATGATTTAGATAAGTGTGTTTCGAAAGATACAATAAACGATATCCTTGAAACAAGTAATTATATTCGTAATAATTGTGATGTATTTATTGTTATCGGTGTAGGTGGTTCATCATTAGGCGCTAAAGCTATTACTGATGCCTTTAAACCATACTTTAAAAAGAGTAATCCAGAAATAATCTTCTTAGGTTCATCTCTATCATCAACTTATTTAAAAGAATTATTGGAATATATTTGTGATAAAGAAGTTATTATTAATGTTATTTCAAAATCAGGTACAACATTTGAAACTAATTTATATTTTGAGTACCTATATAATGAGTTAAAAGAAAGATACTCTAAAGGTGAACTCACTAAGAGAATTATTGTAACTACTGATGAGAGAGAAGGAAGTTTAAGAGAATTAGTCAATAAAGAAGGTTATAAGTCATTTGTTTTACCTAGTAATATTGGTGGCCGTTATTCAGTTATGACAGTAGTAGGTCTATTACCAATTGCGGTATTAGGTATTGATATTCAAATGATGATAGAAGGTGCGAAAGCATTAGATAAAAAGGTTGCATTTGAATATTCCGTTATCAGAGATATATTATATAAGGAAGGTAAAATGATTGAATCATTTACTATTTATGAACCAAAATTATTATCTTTTGTTGAATGGATAAAACAATTAATGGCTGAAACTCAAGGTAAAAATGGAAAGGGAATATATCCAGTTGCTACTAATAATACTGGTGACTTACATTCTTTAGGACAATTTTATCAAGAAGGTAGTAAAATATTATTTGAAACAGTCATCAATATTGATTGTAGTTTAGATATTACCATTCCAAAATATAATAAAAATTTAGATGATATAAATAAAATGGTTTCTAATCAAGTAGCTCTTTCACATATCAAAAACACTACTTATAGTAATTTTATATCAATGGATAAATTATCTGAGTTTAATATAGGGCAACTAATTTATTTCTTTGAAATTGCGGCTTCAACTGGAGCTTACTTATTAGATGTAAATCCTTTTGATCAACCCGGAGTAAATGAATATAAAAAATTAGTCATAAAGGAGCTTGAAACTTATGGGAAAAATTAATCCTTTAATTTTTAAAGCTTATGATATAAGAGGTATATATCCTAGTGATATAGATGAAGAAGGAGCCTTTCTTATTGGTCGTGGTTTTGGAACTTATATAAGTAAATTTAATAAAAAAGATGTCTTAATAGGTTATGATAACAGGTTATCGTCACCTTCTTTATGTGAAGCTTTAATAAGAGGAATTACTAGTACAGGAGCAAATGTAATCAATATAGGTTTAGTTACAACACCGATGTACTATTATGCGCGATACCATTTAAATGTTTGGTCAGGCCTTATGATTACTGCTAGTCATAATCCGAGTGATTATAATGGTTTTAAAATATCTTTTACTGAAGAGGGAAATGCTGTAGGAGATGAAATTAAAGTTCTTTATGATTTTATAATCAAGGGAGAATTTAATGATGGAAATGGAACTGTCAAAAACTATAATATAAAAGATGAATATATTTTATTAATTCAAAATTCCCTAAAATTTGGAAATAAGAAAATAAAAGTAGTAGTTGATTGTGGTAATGGTACTACAGGAATCGTAATTAATGAAATCTTAAAGTCTTTACCAATAGAATATGAACTTCTATATGAAGAAAGTGATTCAACTTTCCCTAATCATCACCCAGATCCTTCAGTACCAGAAAATCTAAAAGATTTACAAGAAAAAGTTCTTGAGTTAAATTATGATTTAGGATTAGCTTTTGATGCTGATGGGGACCGAATTGGTATAGTTGATAACTTAGGAAATATTATTAGTAGTGACTTATATATGCTTATTATGTATCGCTTCTTACAAGATAAATTAACTAATAAAACAGCTTTATATGATGTTAAATGCTCTAGATCATTAATAGATGATTTAGATAAACTAGGTTATAAACAAATAATGAATCGCACTGGTAACTCTTATTTTTATAGAAAAGTTCACGAAGAAAATATCGAGTTTGGAGGAGAGTATTCAGGTCATATTTTCTTTAAGGATAAATTCCCAGGCTTTGATGATGGAATCTATGCTGGGCTTAGAATGGTTGAAGTTTTAT
This sequence comes from uncultured Muribaculaceae bacterium, assembly GCA_964410275.1. Classification (GTDB taxonomy): domain Bacteria; phylum Bacillota_I; class Bacilli_A; order RF39; family UBA660; genus UBA5364. The sequence continues at coordinate 15,754 of CAYPGI010000004.1, forward strand.
CAGTTACGGGTAAAACAATAAGTGAGTTATTAGACGGAATGAATAAGTATTATTCAACTCCTGAAATAAAGGTATCTGTAAAAGAAGAAAATAAATTTTTAGTAATGAATGAAATAAAAGAAATATTAAAGAGTAAAAATTATCATATCAATGAAACTGATGGCGTTAGAATTGAAACGAAAGACTATTGGTTATTGATAAGAGTTTCTAATACTTCACCATATCTGACAATACGCTTTGAAGCAAATGATGAATCACTATTAAATGAAATTCAAAAAGAATATTTAACATTAATTGATGAAACAATAAATAAAGAAGATAAATAATTTATCTTCTTTTTAGTTATATTAATTCAGTATATAACCTCAGCTAAGTCATGAGTCACCATTATAACACTTTTACCTTCACTTTTAATGATTCGATAGACATCGTCGGAAACTGCTAATCTAGTTTGATAGTCTAAAGCAGAAAACGGTTCATCGAGAAGGAGTAAATTAGGGTTATTAGCTAAAGTTCTAATTAAGGCTACTCTTTGTCTCATTCCTCCTGATAAATTAGGTGGATAACTATTGATAAAATCTTTTAATCCATAAGTATTTAATAGTTTCAAAACGTATTCTTTAGTTTTTTTATTTAAATTATGATTTATTTCTAAACCGAGTAAACAATTATCTAAGACTGTACGCCAATCAAAAAGACAATCTTGTTGGAGCATATAACCGATTTTGGTATTCTCTCTAAACTCAATATCACCATCAGTTTTATCCTCTAAACCACATAATATAGATAGTATTGTACTTTTTCCACAACCACTTGGTCCAACGATTGCCACAAATTCTCCATCTGACATAGTAAAAGAAAAGTTATCAACAGCTAAAGTTTCATTTCTTTTTGTGTGATAAATTTTCTTTAAATTATTTATTTTTAATATTTCTTTCATTTGTTTGAATATGTATTATCTACTAATTTATTGTATGGAGCACTATCTTTGAGTTCTTTAGCTGACTTCATAATTGTTTGAACGTGTTCAAAATTTTCTTCTTCAATAAAGGTTGTATTAAACCAAGAATCTATTTTTTGATAACGATCAACAATTTTGGTTAAATCGTTCATTGAAGTGTCAGGGAAATATTCGATAATTACTTCAGTTATTGTTTTAGCGTCGTTATTATGAACATAGTCTAAACCTTTTTGAATTGCTTTAGTAAACCCTTCTATTATTTTAGGGTTACTTTCAATATAACTTTTTTTGGCGTTATAAGCTGTGTATGGAACAACTCCTCCAAGTTCACCGATAGATGCTACTACATAACCGTAACCTTCTTGTTCTATCTTTAAAGCATTTGGTTCAAATAAAGTAACAAAGTCACCAATTCCGCCTATAAAAGCTCCTCCCATTGCCGCAAAGGCAATACTTGTATCAATGTTTACATCTTTTACTGGATCAATGCCATTTTCTCTTAATGCCCATTCAAAGGTCATCTCAGGCATACCACCTTTTCGACCTCCAATAACATCCTTTCCTTTAATATCTTTTAAACTAAAATTATCATATTTTTTACGAGATACTAGAAAACTGCCATCTCTTTTAGTTAGACCAGCAAAATTAACTAAATGATTTTCTTCTCCTTGTTGATAAACATATATTGTAGCTTCACTTCCACAAAATCCGATATTAACATCTCCTGATAAAACAGCAGCAGTCACTTTATCGGCACCTGGAACTAAAATCAATTCGACATCTAAACCTTCATCTTCAAAATATCCTAAACCATGAGCTACATATTGTGGAGCATAAAATACACTATGAGTAACTTCGGCAACTTTAACTTTTTTAAGGTTGCTTTCTTTTTCGTTAAAGAATAGAAAATATCCACCAATTAGTATAATAATTAAAATAGGTATAATATATAATAATTGTTTCAAAAAACACTCTCCTTTCATCATTTTATTATATTCCAACCTTTAGGCTATGTGAAAGTAAAAAGTACTAATATATCATTGAATTGTGATATAATATTCATAGGTGGTGATCCATTATGGCTGATGAAAAAATCGAAAAAGTTATTTCAGCTGCGACCTCTAATATTGATTTAGAGTATGTTGATTCTTTATCAAAAGAAGAGTTGAATATTTTAAAAGATGCATTAAAAGATAAGAAACAACCCGATAGTTTATTATATCAATTAGTTAAATTATACGAAGAAAAGAAAAATAAAATAAGAGGGAAGAGTGTTAAAGGTGCCAAGAAGTAGTTATGAAAAGATGCTTGAACCTCAATCTCTATATTGTTATCCAAATAGTGAGGTTTTAATAAATAAAAAAAATATAAAAGATGCAAAAGTTTTAGCGGATGTTGAAAGAATGATTTCTACTTATAATTTATCTCGTTTGCATGTAGAACCATTAAAAGGAAATTTTGATGTTGAACACTACATGAAACTACATAAGTTTTTATTTGGTGAGTTATATCCTTTTGCAGGTGAAATAAGATCAGAGAATATGCAAAAAGGAAATACTCTATTTTGTCGTCCAGAATATATTTATCGTTATTTGGATCTAATACTAAAAAAAATGAATAAACTTATAGGACAAGTTAAAACAGAAGAAGAATTATTAGATTTATTGGCTTATTGTTATAGTGAAATAAATGTTATTCACCCATTTAGAGAAGGCAATGGTAGAACTCAAAGAGAATTCTTTAGAGAATTTGTCAATGCTAAATTTACACTTGGTGACTATGATTTGGATTATAGTTTATTAGATGCTAGAGGTAAACAAAATTTAATGAATGGTAGTATCATCTCAGCTGCGACAGGTGATACCAGTTTATTAAAAGAATTTTTAAAACAAAGTTTAGTCTGTAAAGAAAAAGAACATATGCATAGAAGATAATGGAAAGCACTTATAATTTAAGTGCTTTTATGGTATTATTATATAGGTGATAGTATGAACTTGGAAACATTAAACAACAGTCAATTAGAAGCAGTTAAAGTAATGGATGGACCATTACTTATTTTGGCGGGAGCTGGAAGTGGTAAAACTCGTGTTTTAACTACTCGTGTTTCTTATTTAATAGAACAAGGTATAGATCCTGAAGCCATTTTAGCTATTACTTTTACTAATAAAGCAGCAAAAGAAATGAAAGAAAGAATTATAAAGATATTAGGAACAATGGCTTATCAAATTCAAATATCTACTTTTCATTCATTTGGATTAAAGATTATTAAAGAAAATTGTGAATTATTAGGATATAAAAAAAATTTCACTATTTTAGATAGTGATGACTCTTTAACAGTAATAAAAAAAATATTAAAAGATTTTGATTTAGATCCTAAAATATATAATCCTAAAGGAATAAAATCACAAATAAGTGGAGCTAAAAATGAATTATTAAATCCAGAAGATTATTCTAGTTACGCTGGTAGTGAATATGAAAAAATAGTTTTAAAAGTATATAAAGCTTACCAAAATAAATTAGCAATCAATAATTCTCTAGACTTTGATGATCTATTGATGTTACCAATTGTGTTATTTAGACAAAATCCAGAAGTTATGAAAAAATATCAAGAAAAGTATAAGTATATCTTAATTGATGAATATCAAGATACAAATGAAGCACAATACATTTTAACTAAAATGATCTCAGCTAAATATAAAAATATTTGTGTAGTAGGAGATCCTGATCAAAGTATTTATGCGTTTAGAGGTTCTAATTATCGTAATATTCTTAACTTTGAAAAGGATTATAAAAATGCTAAAACAATTATGTTAGAAAAAAATTATCGTTCTACTAAAAATATTCTAACAGTCGCGAATGATGTAATAAAAAATAATACATCTAGAAAAGATAAAAAACTTTGGACTGATAATGAAGAGGGAGAAAAGATTTATTATCATCGTTCAGAAAATGAAAAAGATGAAGCTTTTTATGTTATGACACAAATAAAGGAATTAATGAAAAAATCACCTTTAAAAGATATCGCAGTTTTATATCGTACAAATGCTCAATCAAGAAATATGGAAGAAGCATTATTAAGAGAAAATATTCCTTATAAAGTTGTAGGTAGTTTTTATTTTTACAAACGAAAAGAAATTAAAGATTTAATTGCGTACCTTAATGTTATATATAACCAAGATGACGATATTAATTTATTAAGAATTATAAATGTTCCTAAACGAGGTATTGGATTAAAAACAATCGAAAATTTAATAAGTAAAGCTAATGATGAAAATAAAAGTATTTATCAAATAATTAATGGTGGAAAAGAATTAGAGTTTAAAAAGATTATAGATGAATTAATTGAATTAAAAGATAGTAGTTCTTTGACTGAGTTAGTTGATTATGTATTAGAAAAAACAGGTATGAAAAATGAGTTAGTTACTGAAAAGACTCTTGATGCTGAAGTTAGATTAGAGAACTTAGAAGAATTTAAATCAATTACTAAAAATTTCGAAGAAAAAAATGGTATAATATCATTAGAAGAATTTTTACAAGAAATAAGTTTAGTATCTGATATAGAGGAACATAAAAATAATACTGAGGTAGTAACCCTAATGACTGTTCATTCAGCTAAAGGATTAGAATTCGATAATATATTTATTATAGGATTAGAAGAGGGAATTTTTCCACATGTAAACTCTTTTCAAGAAACAGCAAGTCTAGAAGAGGAGAGAAGACTATGTTATGTAGCGATAACTCGCGCTAGAAAAAAGTTATGGTTAATAAATGCGAAAAGAAGAATGTTATATGGATTAGAAAATGCTAATCCAGAGAGTCGATTTATAAAAGAAATAGAAGAAGAACATCTAAATAAAGATGTTTCTAATAAAGAAATAAAAATATTTAAACCTAAAATGATTGATGATTCTATTGATTATTCAATGGGAGATAAAATAATGCATGATAAATATGGAGTAGGCGTTATTGTAAATATTGAAAATAAAATATTGACGATTGCTTTTAGTCATCCACATGGTATCAAAATGATTATTAAGGGTCATAAAAGTATTAGAAAGGTGTAAGATATATGAAAGAAGCTATTGCTAAGTTACAAGAATGGTTTGAACCTATTCAAAACTATATAATTGAACACCATGAGTATATAAAGTATGGACTTTGGGGCTTGGTTGTTATACTAATTCTATATAGTATTATTAAAGACATTTTGGGAAGGAGTAAATAATGAAAAAAGTTAGAAAAGCAGTTATTCCTGTTGCTGGAATGGGGACAAGATTTTTACCTGTTACTAAATCAATCCCTAAAGAAATGTTACCTATTGTTGACAAACCTACACTAGATTATATTATTGATGAAGCTATTGAAAGTGGTATTGAAGAAATACTATTGATTACTAGTCCTTATAAAAAAAGCATTGAGGATTATTATGATGAACATTATGAACTTGAAAATAGATTAGAAAAATCTGGTAAATTAGAACAATTAGATTTAGTAAAAGGACTATCCAAGAAAGTGAGTATTTTTTATAGGAGACAAGGAGAACCAATGGGAAGTGGACACGCTATTAATTTAGCGCGTAGTTTTGTTGGGGATGAACCATTTGCGGTTTTATACGGCGATGATTTAATGAAGTATGAAAAACCTGTATTAAAACAGTTGATTGAAATGTATGAAAAGTATGGTGCTAATGTTATTGGGGTGCAAGAAGTTCCTCATGATCAAGTATATAAGTATGGTATTATTGAATATAGTGATAAGACAACTGGTAAGATTAAAACGATTATTGAAAAGCCTAAAGTTGAGGATGCACCATCTAATATGGCAGGATTAGGAAGATATATTGTAGATAGTGATATTTTTAATATTCTTTCAGATTTAAAGCCTAGTACTAATAATGAGGTACAATTTACTGATGCTATGAAAGAATTGATGAATACTCAAGACTTTTATGCTTGTGAATATGAGGGTACCTATTATGATACTGGAAGTAAGTTAGGTTATTTAAAAGCTAATATTGAATTTGGCTTAAATCGTGATGAATTAAAAGAAGGTTTAACTGAATATATTGATAGTAAGAATAAGTAAAAACTTATTCTTTTTTTAACTTTAAATATATAAAAAATGATATAATAATTATAGGTGATAATATGATACAAAATAGAATGAAAGAATTAATTAATTTAATAAATAAGGCCAATTATGAATATTATACACTTGATAAACCAAGTATTACTGATCAAGAATATGATCGTTATGTTCAAGAATTAATTCAATTAGAAAATGATAATCCAGACTTAATTTTAAGTGATTCTCCTACTACTAGAGTAGGTGGAGAAGTAATTAGTGAGTTTAAAAAAGTGATTCATGAAATACCAATGCTAAGTTTAGGAAATGTCTTTAGTGAAGAAGATATCATCAGTTTTGATGAAAGAATAAAAAAAGAAGTATCTAATCCTTCTTATGTCTGTGAACTTAAAATTGATGGTTTATCAGTTTCTCTTTTATATAAAAATGGTGAATTAATAAGAGGTGCGACTCGTGGTGATGGGATAGTTGGAGAGGATATTACTCATAATGTTAAAACAATTAAAAGTATTCCTTTAAAACTTAATGATAATATTGATATTGAGGTTCGTGGCGAAATATATATGAGCAAAAAGTCTTTTGATGAACTGAATAAAATACGTGAAAAGGATGGCTTGGAATTGTTTGCTAATCCTCGCAATGCTGCGGCTGGATCTGTAAGACAATTAGATCCTAAGGTTGCATCTAGTCGTAAATTAGATTGTTTTATTTATCATTTACCTAATAGTCTTGACTATAGTATAAATACTCATCATGAAAGTTTGAATTATATGAAAAAGTTAGGTCTAGTAGTTAATCCTAATATTAAAAAAGTAAATAATATTGATGAATTATTAGAATACATCAAACAGTGGACAGAAAATAGGGATAATCTTCCGTATGAAATAGATGGTATAGTTATTAAACTAGATAATATAGATAGTCAAAATAAATTAGGATATACAGCTAAATATCCTAAATGGGCTACCGCTTATAAATTTCCATCAACTTTAGTTTTAACTAAATTAAAGGATATAAAGTTTACAGTCGGTAGAACTGGTCAAGTTACCCCCAATGCTATGTTAGAACCAGTTAGATTAATGGGGTCAGTTATTTCAAAAGCAACTCTTCACAATGAAGGTTATATAAAACTAAAAGATATCAGAAAGGGAGATATCGTTTCTATCAAAAAAGCTGGGGATGTTATTCCTAGAGTAGAAGAAGCTATTATTGAAAGAAGAGATGGCTCTGAAGAAGTTTTTGAAATGATAAGTAATTGTCCTATTTGTGGAGAGTTATTAATTAAAAAAGAAACTGCTTATTATTGTATTAATGATATATGTGATGCCAAAAATATTGAAAGATTAATTCATTTTGTCAGTAGGAATGCAATGAATATCGAAGGTTTTGGAGAAATAATAATCGAAGATTTTTATAATATGGGATATCTAAAATCATTTCCTGATTTTTATGTATTAAAAAAAGATAAAGAAGAATTAATGAAATTAGAAGGATTCAAAGAAAAAAGTATTTCTAATTTATTAGATAGTATTGAAAAAAGTAAAAGTAATTCTTTAGAAAAGTTATTATTTGCTCTTGGGATTAGATATGTTGGTAGTAAAACAGCAAAAACATTGGCTAAAAAATATAAGAATATTGAAAATTTAATTAATAGTAATTATGATGATTTGATGCAAACAGAAGATGTTGGTAATGTGATTGCTAAAAGTGTAGTTGATTACTTTTCTAACGAAAATAATATAAAAATGATTGATCAATTAAAAGAGTATGGTTTAAATATGGAGTATCTAGGAAAAGAAAAAGTTAATCCATTAGTTGCTAATAAAACATTTGTGTTAACTGGTACTCTTGAAACTTTAAAAAGAGAAGAACTAACTGAATTATTAGAATCTTTAGGTGGAGTAGTTAGTGAAAGTGTCAGCAAAAAAACTGATGTTGTTATTGTTGGTGATAAACCAGGAAGTAAATATAATAAAGCAATTGAATTAGGTATTACCATATGGAATGAACAAGAATTAATAGATAATATAAAAAAAGGCAACTGAATTGCCTTTTATTTGTTATTTATTCTATAAAAATTAAATGAGGGCCTATTAAATAATCTAATTTTTAATAGAGAAGTACCTAAGCCACTAGATATATATATATCTGTATCTTTTAATTTATAGTGTTCATTATAATATCTTTTTGATCCATATGGTGTATATATAGCTCCAATAAAAGGAACTCTAACTTGACCGTTATGTGAATGACCCGCTAATATTAAATCAAAGTTATCATATTTAATGTCATCAATAAAATCAGGTTCATGAAGTAATAATATATTATAAGTTGATTTATTTTCTTCACTTTGTAAGTATTCTATAGTTGGTTTTATTTTATCGTTAATTTTTAACGCACCATAAGAATTAGTACTTACCCCAGCAATAAGTATACTTTCATTACTCTTATTATAAACAATATCATAATTATCGTTTAAATTTATAAATCCGCTTTCTTCTAATATTTGATTAAATTCATTTTTATGATCATAATCATGATTTCCGCTAATTGCATATTTTCCTATAGTTGCTTCAATTTTGTTTAATTCATCAATTAACTCTCTATTGTTTTTATCATTAACGTGTTCTATTTCGAATAGGTCTCCTGTAAAGAAAACCATGTCGGGTTTTAAAATATTAATTTTTTTTACTATATTGTTTAAATCCTTTTTTAGAATAGTACCACCATAATGAATATCAGATATATGAACAATTTTTAAACCATTATATGTATCTGTTATTTTCTTATTAGTTATTTTATATTCTTTGACAACTAAACCAGTGGTTGCGATATATCTACTATATAGTAGCACACTGGTCATTATTAATATAAATATTAAAAAATAGAGGATTATTTTACCTTTTGTCATACTATCACCATACTAATTTTATCATAAATAATCCTTATTACAATAATATTAACTAAAAATAAGTATAAACACTTGTAAAGACATAAGAAGCCCATTATGAATAAAGTGTAATCCGATAGGGACATAAATATTCTTACATTTTGATAAAACATAAGCAAAAGCTAAACCTGGTGCTGAATAAGGAATGATATATAATAAATCCATTGGTGTTTCATATGTTCCGATAATATGCATAGAACCAAATGTTAATCCTGATAAAATAATAAATAACCAATCAATTTTTATAACATATCTAAATGATAATCTAAACACTAATTCTTCAATAACAGGAGCTAGGAAGACGGCACTTATAAAAGTATAAATAGGTGCAACTTCAAACATCCTTTTTATCGCTTCTTCATTTCCAGGCGCAGCTCCTGGATTAATTAGTAAAATAATTAAATTACTAATCATCATAACTCCAAGTGCTAGAAACCAATATTTAATATACTTACTAAAGTATTTTTTATGATTCTTCTTTAAATCAAGCCAATCTTTTTTTAATGTCTTGTTGAATATTAAAGCAATAGTTGCTAATAAAACAATAGAATATATCAATGAATAGATAGCTATAAATGTAGTACTTAGTTCTTTTACATCTAAACCAACTATTATTAAAGGAATTGCTTGTAATTCAGTTAATATAAAATATATAACAAGACTTCCTAATCCAATAAGCATTTTTTTGGTATTTTCACCTAAATTTAAGTTTGACATTTTATCATCTCCTCTATCATTATATCAAAAAAAAGATAAAACATTTAAAAAAAGTGTTAAAAACATATTATTTATGATATAATACTTTTGCAGGTTGAGAAGAGTGGGAGTCCCACTCTTTAAAATTATTTAGGAGGATAAAATGAAAATAGAAGATCAAGTAAAAAAATTAATTGAATCTGTTATTGAAAAAAACAATTATAAACTTGATAGCGTTATGTATAATAAAGAAGGTAATATTTACTATTTAACAGTTATTATTGATAAAGATGGATATATAGATGTAGAAGACTGTGTTCAAGTGAGCAAGTTGATAAATCCAATCCTTGATAAAGCTGATTTAATTAGTGATAGTTATATATTGGATGTATGTTCTAAAGAGAAGAGGTGTGAATAAAATGAACAATAAAGAGTTTTTAAATGCAGTTGACCTTTTAGAGAAAGAGAAAGGTATCAAAAGAGAAGTTATCTTTGAAGCAATGGAATTAGCGCTTAGTAGTGCATATAAGAAACATTTCAATTCTTTATCTAATGTTAGAGTTGATATCAACAAAGAAACTGGTGATATTAAAGTTTATTCATTTAAGACAGTTGTTAAAGAAATAGAAGATGAACGTGTTGAATTAACTTTGAAGGAAGCTAAAAAAATTGTTCCTGATATTGAAATAGGGGAAACTATAGAAGAAGAAGTAACTACTAGTGATTTTGGTAGAGTTGCAGCTACAACTGCTAAACAAGTTGTTATTCAAAAAATCAGAGAAGCTGAAAGAAATAATATTATTAGTGAATATGAAGATAAGCAAGAAGAAATGGTATCTGGTACCGTTTCGATGGAAGATGTTCGAAACTATTATATTGATTTAGGAAAAACACAAGGTATTTTACCTAAAACAGAAATTATTCCTGGTGAAAATATTAAAATGGGTTCTAATATTAAAGTTTATATTTCTAAAGTAGAAAATAATTCTAAAGGACCATTAATTTTATTATCAAGAAATCATTATGGTTTTGTAAAAAGATTATTCGAATTAGAAATTCCAGAAATAAATGATGGTACAATCCTTATTTATAGTGTTGCTAGAGAAGCGGGAACTAGAACTAAAATTGCTGTCTTTTCTGAAAATCCAGCTGTAGATGCTGTAGGTTCATGTATTGGTGAAAGAGGAATGCGCATCAATCAAGTTCTGAAAGAATTAGGTAATGAAAAAGTAGATGTTATTGCTTATAGTAATGATTTTGCTAAATTCATAGAAAATGCTTTGAGTCCTGCTAAAAACGTAAGAGTATTTATCACTGATGAAAAGAAAAGAGAAGCAATTGTTATTGTAGATAACGAAAACTTATCTTTAGCTATTGGTAAAAAAGGTTTGAATGTTCGTTTAGCAGCAAGACTAACTCATTTTAAGATTGATGTTAAAACTTATGAACAAGCTAAAGAAGAAGGAATTAATATTATTGAATAGAGGTGTTGTATGAAAACTAAAAAAATACCTATTAGAAGTTGTGTTGTATCACGAGAAAGATTACCTAAGCAAGAAATGATTAGAGTAGTTAGAACACCTGAGAATAATGTAATTATCGATCATTCTGGTAAAACTAATGGTCGTGGTGCATATCTGAAGAAAGATATCGAGATAATTGAGAAAGCACAAAAAAGTAAAATATTGGAAAAACATTTAGAATGTGTAATTCCCGATAATATTTTTAAGGATTTAAAGGAACTTATAAAATAAAGAAAAGAGGTGTGTATTTATGATGAGCGTTCGTGAATATGCTGATGATATAAATAAAACGATAGAGGAAATATTAAAAAGATGTAATGAACTAGATATTAATGTGTCTGATGAAGATGATATGTTAAGTGAAGATGCCATTGTTCAATTAGATAATATTTTTTCTAATGATGAAGAAATTGACGAAGAAATTGAAATTGTTCTTGACAGTAAAAAAGTTAATAATGATGATGTTATTGTTAAGGAAAAATTAAAAAAGAAACCAGATATTATAAGTAAAAAAGATAAAAATGAATTAGCAGATCGCAAAAAGGCAATGTATAAAAATAAAGAAAAGTTAGTATCTAATACACCGATTACTAATGAAAACGTTATTTTGTATAAAGAAAATATGACAGTAGGAGAACTTGCTGATAGTTTAGGAGTACCTAGTGCTGAAATAATTAAAAAGTTATTTGCATTAGGTATAATGGCAACTATCAATAATAGTATTAGTTTTGAAAATGCTGAAATATTGATTGTTGACTATAATAAAGAACTAAAAAAAGAAGAAACTGCTGATGTGACTAATTTTGAAGAATTTGAAATAGTTGATAGAGAAGATGCT
>CAYPGI010000005.1:0-19250 GCA_964410275.1 uncultured Muribaculaceae bacterium
TTTCCAAAGTCTCCTCGTTGGATTAAATGATCATAACATTCTATTGGTTGTACTTCTACATAATCATAAAAATTAATGATATCAGCAAGTTCAGTATCTCCAATTGTTCTTGCTTGTTTAAATACTTCGCTTTCATAACAACCACTGCCTATTAATAATCCTTCTCTTAATCTTTGTATTTCACTTTTTAAAATACGAGGTCCTTTTTTAGGTACTAAATAAGTAGTATTAGCTAAACTTATTATCTTAAATAAGTTTTTTAATCCTTCCTTATTACGGGATAAAATATTAATATGACTAGTTTCCCCATATTTTATTATATCCTCTTTTGAAATCATTTTTTGTAAATCAGACATTTTTTCAATATTACGACCATTCATTTTCTTCAACATTTTATGAAATATTAAAGCTGTGATTGTAGCATCGTATTCACCTCGATGATGATGTGTTTCTTTAGTATTACCATCATTTTCTTCCATCGAAACTTCATACTTTTTAGCAACAACACTTAAACTAGCACGATCTGCTCCATCAAGAACTCGATATAATGACATCGTATCAATAACAGGATTAGTAAATGTTCCTAAGTTGTATACTTTAAATGCTCTTTCAATAAATGAAGCATCAAACTTAGCATTATGGGCAACCATAGGAAGGTCTCCAAACCACTTTCTATAGTCCTTAAATACCTCTTCTTCAGTTCTTTTACCTTCTAACATTTTATCAGTAATACCAGTTATTTCTGTGATTTTAGGATTTAATGCTTTTCCAGGATTAATCAGTTCTGAAAAAGTATCAATTATTTCACCATTAAGCATCTTAACTGCACCAATTTCAATAATCGAATCTTCACCACCAGCATTTAATCCAGTTGTTTCAAAGTCAAATACAACATAAGTATTATCTAACATAACACTATCATTACTTCTAACAACAATATCTATCTCATCATTAACCATTGTTAATTCTGTTCCATAAATAACTTTAAAAGGTTCTTCTCCTTCAGGTAATCCTTTATTATGGCCCCTTACTAAATTAAATACATCAGGAAAAGCTTGAGCACCGTCTTTATCAGTAATCGCTATTGCTTTATGTCCCCATTTAATTGCTGTATTAACTAATTTTTTAGCATCCACTAATCCATCCATCTTAGTCATAAAAGTATGAGTGTGTAGTTCTATTCTCTTTTCAGAAGCTGTATCTTTAATACTCTTGACTTCTTTTCTTATACTCATTACTTCCTTTATAAATAAAGATAATTCGCCTGAATATTTATCTTCTTGAACACTCCCTCTAATCTTATACCATTTACCTTCCTTAAAAGCACTTGTAAGCCTACGATATTCTTCTTCTTTTCTTTCAAACATCTTACAATAGATACTATCTGTACCATCTGTGACTTTTAAAGTGATGATGTTAGTAGTTGGCCTTTCACTAAAATCCGTCCCAAAAATACAAGCTTCAATTGTCATATCATCATCGGGATATAAAATATCACAAATTGGAGTGATTTTCTTTCTTATTTCATTACCTTTAATTATTTCAAAAGGTTTTTCTTCTTTTTTTACTTCTACTACTTTAGATTTTTCTATTTCTAAAAAGATTTCTTTAGATTTTGCTTCATCAATTTTGATATTTAATTCAATTTCCCCATATCCAATACTTTTTAAATCATCTACTAATTGTTTATTCACACTTTTTAATTTCATTTTTTCAGCTTTATTACTTACTTCAACAGTTAAAATACCAGCACTTAAATTTACATTACTATCAATGAACGCCTTTAATAATGGATACTCTACACTATATTTTTCAATTAAATAATTAAAATATTCTGATAATTTACTATCATCAAATTTTTCTACACAAAAAATCGGTTTAACAATTTCAAATTGACTAAAACCTTGTTTAAGTTGATTACAAAAACAATCATAAACATCAACAGGTAATATATCCATTAATGTAATATGAAAAAAATAACTACTGGTCTTCTTCTTACCTTCAATTTTGTTTAATGTAGCATCTTCGAAATATTTATAATATTCTATATCTGTATTAATTTTTTCTAATAATAATTTCATTTTATCTTGCATACTACCACCTATATTCATTGTATCAAAAATATCAATATTATTAAATGGTAATCACAAAAAAACTACAAATCATGTAGTTTTTAATTATCTTTAAATATAAATGCAAAGCGATCACGTTTTTGTAAATCTTGTTCAACTATAACTTTAGCATTAGGTAAATACTTAGTTACTAATTCCTTAACACCATTACCTTGTTTATCTCCTATTTCAAGAGCAATCATACCTTTAGTTTTTAAATAATTAGAGGCTTCTTTTAAAATATTTTCAATTATTTCTATACCACTATTATTAGCATATAATGCCATATTAGGTTCATTCTTTTTAACAATGTCCATAACATCATCTTCTATACTTAAATATGGAGGGTTACTAATAATTAAATCATATTTTTTAGTTAACGGAGAAAACAGATTACCCAAATGATAACTGATTGAAACACCATTAATATAGGCATTATCCTTCGCTACTTCTAAAGCTTCATTTGAGATATCAACTGCATCTATTATAGAATTAGGTAATGTTTTTTTTAAAGTAATAGCTATACAACCACTACCAGTTCCTAAGTCAACAATATCGATATCGTGATTAAAGTAATCTTTAATATATTTTATTGTCTTTTCAATTAACTCTTCTGTTTCAAATCTAGGTATTAAAACATTAGAATTAACTTTAAAGGTATTACCATAAAAATTAACATTTCCAATTATATATTGAATAGGAATACCACTTAGTAATTTATCTATACCATTTTTATAATCACTTATGTCATCAATATATTGATATAAATAATTAGCTAAATGAATAGATTCTTTTTCATCCATTATTTCCTTTAATTTATCTATACCATAATCAATTAATTCTTTATTCACCTTTTAACTTACGTACTTGGTCTTCAGTAATTAACGCTTCAATTATTTCCCCCAAGTCTCCTTCCATAACACGATCTAATTGTTTTAAAGTAAATCCTATACGATGGTCAGTAATTCTATTTTGTGGATAATTATAAGTTCTTATCTTTTCACTACGGTCTCCAGTACCAATTTTACTCTTTCTTTCACTTCCAAGTTGTTCTTCTTTCTTTTGAAGTTCGTGTTCATATATACGAGTTCTAAGCATTTTCATAGCGCTTTCTTTATTTTGAATTTGACTTCTTTCATTTTGACAAGTAACGACTGTTCCTGTGGGAATATGAGTAATTCTTACTGCACTATCAGTAGTATTAACTCCTTGACCTCCACAACCACCACTACGATAAACATCAACTCTTAAATCGCTTGGTTTAATATCAATGTCAAATTCCTCAGCTTCAGGCATAACTAAAACAGTTGCGGTTGAAGTATGAACTCTACCTTGAGTTTCTGTTTCTGGGACTCTTTGAACGCGATGTGCACCACTTTCATATTTCATTTTTGAATATACTTTCTCACCTTTAATCATAAATTCAACTTGAGAAAATCCACCTGATGTGCCATATTCTTCATTAAGTTTTTCAATTCTCCAGCCTTGACCTTCAGCATATCTAGTATACATACGGTATAAATCACCCGCAAAAATATTAGCTTCATCACCACCAGCTGCTCCCCTAATTTCAACAATAACATTTTTACCATCATTTGGATCTTGTGGTAGTAACATTACTTCAAGTTCTTTTTCTATTGCTTCTAACTTTTCGTTTAAAATAACTAATTCTTCTTTAGCCATTTCTCCTAAATCAGGATCATTAATTATTTGTTTAGTATCAATAATGCTTTTTTCTGTTTTTTTATAATCTTGAAAAACGTTAAAAAGATCACGAATATTAGCTTGTTCTTTAGATAATTGCATCGTTTTTTTAATATCCGCAATTACTTCTGGCTTTACTAATTCGTCATTTAATTCATTATATCTTTTTTCAATATTTGTTAGTCTTTCTAACATAAAATCACCTTTCAATCACTAAAAATTATACTATATAAACATAAAATAAGCAATAATTTATATTGAAATAAAAAGAAGGAAGGATTAACTTTCTTCTATTTCATCTTCTGAAACAATTGATAGATCTTCTATTTCTTCTTCATTTTCATCTAAATCATCATCAATAAGACTATCAATATCTTCTTCTTCTTCTTCTTCTTCTTCGATATCTTCTTCTTCATCTTCTATAATATCTTCTATTTCTTCTTCATCTTCTATAACTAAAGGTATAATATGATTATCTCTTAAGTCCCATTCAGCGGATTCTAAAAGAATAAATCTTCTATCTGTGGTGAGGGATGTATAATAGTCTCCTACCTTAGTTGTATAATCATTATCTGTATAATCTAATAAGTCACATATAATCCTAAAAATACTTGGTGTATTCATAGGTTTCTTATTTTCTTTTAATATCATTTCTGTTAGATCTGTATAAGATAGTAAATTTAATTCTTCCTTACTCATATCCTCTAATCTCATATTTTTCCTCCTACATTTTGTTTAATACATCTATTCCTAATATGCGCATACCTTCTTTTAATACTAAACTGGTACCTTCACATATAAGAAGTTTAAATTGTGAACTGTTTTCTTCATTATCTACAATCTTTTCTTTCGCATACAATTTATTAAAGTCTTGTGCAATATCAATAAGATATTTAGCTAACTCAGATGGATCATAATTAATTTTGGCTTTATATATAGTATCAGAAAATTCATATAATTTAAATATTATATTCCACATATACTCATTTACTACTATTTTGGTATAGTCTATATCAATATTTTTTTTATGTTCTAATAATGAATTAATACGAGCATATGTATATTGAACATAAGGTCCTGTATTCCCCTCAAATCTTAACATATCTTCGATGTTAAATTCAATATCATTAGTACGATAATTTTTTAAATCATTGAAGATAACTGCACCTACACCAATTTTATAACTAACATCTTCTTTATTTTCTAAGTTAGGGCTCTTTTCTTCAATATATTTTTTAGCAAGACCAATTGATTCAACTAAGACATCGTGCAACTTAACACTCTTGCCTTGTCTTGTTGACATCTTTTTACCACCTTGAAGAACCATTCCAAAATTAATATGACGAATATCTTTACTCCATTCATATCCCATTTTTGAAAGAACTGCTTTTAACTGAGTAAAATGTAATTGTTGTTCATTACCAACAACATATAAAATTTCATCAAATTTGTATCTGTTTTTACGATCGATAGCAGCCGCTAAATCACGAGTAATGTAAAGGGTAGCTCCATCACTTCTTTTTATTAAAGCTGGGATTAAATCTTCACCTAATCTGACAATTTTAGCTCCATCGTCTAGTTCTAATAAATTTTTATTTTCTAATTCTTCAACAACTGGTTCCATTTTGTCTTTATAATAAGATTCACCATCATATGAATCAAAATTATCAATTCCTAATAATTGGTATGTCTTATTAAATTCTTTTAATGATACTTCTTTAAATCTTTCCCATAATTTATATGCTTCAGGATTTCCATCCTCTAATTCTTTAAAGAGTCTTCTTCCTTCATCATCTAATGCCGGATTTTTTTCTGCTTCTTCATGAAACTTAACATAAATTCTTTTTAGTTCATCTAAAGGATTTTTTTCTAATTCTTCTTCATTACCCCAATTTTTATAAGCATAAATTAATTTACCAAATTGGGTTCCATAATCCCCTAGATAGTTAATACTATATACTTTATATCCATTCTTTATACATATATTTTTTAAAGCATTACCGATAACGGTACTTCTTAAATGTCCAACACCGAATGGTTTAGCAATATTAGGTGACGAATATTCAACAACAACTGTCTTACCATTACCTATATCATTGCTACCATAATTGTCCTTTTCTGCGACAATAGTTTCTAGTATTTTTTTAGACATTTCATTTTTATTTACAAAAATATTTAAATATCCATTTATTACTTCTACTTCATAACCTTTTAAGTTTTCTTTAATATACAAAGCTATATCATTAGGACTCTTACGCATAACCTTTGCGTATGTAAAGCATGGCAAAGCATAGTCTGCCATTTTTCTATCTTTTGGTTTCTCAATGATTATATCATCAATACTAATATAATCTTTTAATATTTCATAAATATCATTTTTGATTATTTCTTTTATATTCACTCTATCTCCTCAAATCTTATTTCAAATATAAACAAACCTATTGGTTCATTATTTATAACTAATTCATATTCAGTATAAATACTATTGTCAGTAATTTTTAAGATATTTGTTTTAATATCTATTTCTAAAATTCCAACTTCCTTAATAAAATATGTACCTTTTGTATTATTAGTTACATCTAATATTAATTTTAGTTCTGAATCATCATTTTTTCGGATAATTGTAACTGACTCATCAATTATAATTAATACATCCGTAGATTCCTCTTTATATATCAATTCATTCCGCTTTTTTATACCTTCTAATTTTAACTTTAATGGGTTGATTTCCTCAGGGTTTTTCAATGAAATTTCAATCATGATTTTACTCATTTTTCATCACCACAATCTAACTGAATGTAATTATAGCATAAGTTTATAAAAAAAGCACTTATATTTTTATTTTTTTTTCTAATACTAATATAAGGGACAGGTGATATGATGAAATTGCTCAAAAAACTGATTAAATTTAGCTTAATATCACTACTTCTTTTATTTGTAGTTTATAGTAGTATATACTTATATGCTAAAATAACTCCTAAGTTATCCATTAATTCTGCTAATGGATATTATTTGTTTGATAAAAATGGCGAAAATTATTCTGGTAATAGTAATGATGGTTGGATAAAATTAGATGATATTTCTCAACATCTAGTAAATGCAACTATATCAATAGAAGATAAAGGTTTCTTTAAACATCAAGGATTTGATTATCTAAGAATATTAAAAGCCTTTTATATAAATTTCAAAAGTGGAAAAAAATTACAAGGAGCTTCTACTATTACTCAACAGTATGCTAAAAACTTATTTTTAGATTTTGATAAAAAGTGGTCAAGAAAAATAAATGAAGCCTGGTTAACAGTTCAATTAGAAAGTCATTATAGTAAAGAAGAAATATTAGAAGGATATTTAAACACTATTAACTATGGGGGCATATTTGGTATTGAAAATGCTTCTAAGTATTATTTTGGTAAAAGTGCTAGTGATCTCACTTTAGCGGAGGCTACCATTCTAGCGGGGATCCCAAAATCTCCTAGTTATTATTCCCCATTAGTTGACGAAAAGGCAGCCAAAAAAAGACAAAAGTTAATATTAAACTCGATGCTAAAAGACGAATTTATAACTGAAAAGCAAAGAGATGATGCTTTAAAAGTCGATCTTACATATATAGGTAAATCTGAAAAAGCTAATCTTGCTACTTTGATGTATTATCAAAATGCTGTTATTGAAGAATTAAAAAAAATAAAGACTATTCCTACTTCTTTCTTAGAAACTGGCGGTTTAAAGATATATACTAATTTAGATATTAGTGTTCAAAAAAATATGGAAGAAAATATTAGTAAGTATATTCCAATCGAATCTGATATTCAAATTGCTAGTATAGTGATGGAACCTGAAACAGGTAAAGTTCTTGCTCTAACTGGTGGCAAAGATTATTCTAAGAGTCAATACAACCGCGCTACTACTGCTAAAAGACAAGTTGGTTCAACAATGAAACCTTTTCTTTATTATACCGCTTTAGAAAATGGTTTTACTCCTTCTACAACATTCACTAGTACTAAAACAACATTTACATTTTCAGAAAACAAAACATATAGTCCGCAAAATTATGGAAATAGTTATCCAAATAGACCTATTAGTATGGCAGCTGCTTTAGCATACTCTGATAATATATATGCTGTAAAAACCCATTTGTTTTTAGGGGAAGAAATGCTGGTAAATACTGCTAAAAGAGTAGGAATTACTACCCCCTTGGCTCCCATTCCTTCACTCGCATTAGGTAGCGAGGAAATAAGTTTGTTAGAAATGATGACTGGATATTCAGCATTAGCTAATGAAGGTTATAAAATAGATCCGTATTTTATAACTAAAGTAGAAGATATTAATGGCACTATTTTATATGAACATGAGAGTATTAAAGAAAGCGTTTTAAATAAAAGTATTGTTTATATTTTAAATGAGATGTTAAGTAATTGTTATTCTAGTGAATTTATTGATTATAATTACCCAACATGTATTAATATTGCTCATAAACTAACTAGAAAATATTCTATTAAAACAGGTACAACTGATACTGATCATTTAGTATTTGGTTATAACAAAGATATCTTAATGGGTATTTGGTCAGGATATGATGATAATACTTATACTGTTGTTAGTGAAGGAAGTACAATAAAGAATATTTGGGCTGATACTGTTGAAACTTATTTTAAGGATAAAGATACAGAGTGGTATAAAATGCCTAGTAATGTAGTCGGATCATTAGTTGAGCCCGTTTCTGGAAATATTGCTAATAATAATAGTACTAAGAAAAAAATATTATATTATATAAAGGGAACTGAACCCAATAATAATGAACAAAGTTTAGATGAATTAATTCCTACTATAAAAACAGAATAAAAAAACATTACAATAATAAGTAATGTTTTTTCTATAATTATTTTATGGAAAACTCTGCTGAAACAAAATGCTTTTTACCAAATTCAAAACTAGATTCATTCTCTGCTGTTATATGGGTAAAGTCCTTTGTAATTCGATATTGCCCTTTTGGTAATTTACCATAACAGTATTTCCAGTTTATTTCTTCCTTGTGTTCTTCTTTCTCTTTTAAAGTATATCCAATCATAATAAAGCCGCAGTTATCTTTTATTTGTTCCACTTTCTCCCAACCATTATCAAGGCGCTCTAAAGAATAAGGTACTCCATAATTATATCTATGATTTGTATGATTTTTGACAGTTAAAGTGAGTCCCGCATTTGTTAGTGTATCTATTCTCATCGTAATAGGATCACTTTCTTCGTAATAACCTAATTTTATTAGAAGTCGTTTAAAATCATCAACTGACCTACCATATTCCTTTATATTTCCACATTTTTCAAGTAGATCATTACTCGTTACTTTGTAAACTTCCTTACTATCAGGTAATACCCAATGAACTTCTTCCATATTATCAATTAAAGCTAGGAGAATAGCAGATTTTTCAATTACTGTTTGAGGATTCTTTAAAATGTTTCCCCATCCCTCTACCACACTATAATTTATTACTAATGCATATAGCTTATCTGTGTATTTTAATTCAAATGTATAGCGTCCATACATTCTAAGATCTAGTTCTTCTAACAATCTTTCAACAACTACTGCGGGAAGACCACCAATATATGGTTTTTTAAAACTAAATAGATAGTCTGCTGTTCCTACACTAGTATATTCGAAATCTTTTATTTCAGGTGAATAATCCCTTCCCCATGTACTAAATAAAACCGGAAGATTATTGTTCATGCGATAATAATCAATAGTAAACATGGATCCAACTATGACTAAAATTAAAACTATAAAAATAACTTTCTTATTCTTTTTCATAAATACTCCTTATAAACAATAAAAAATATAATTATATTTTTTATGAAACTGGATTTAAAGAATGCTCTGCCATTAGATTTCTTCCATAAGTGTATATATCAGACATATAACCATTTACTTTATCTAAAATTTCATATACATCGACTGGTATTGTAATAATATTAACATTAAATTCTTTTAACTTAATAAGTATCTTATTATCAATATGTGAATTCTCGAAGTTAATAAAATTAATTTTTACATTTTTATGTTCCTGACGATAAGAATCTAATATTTCGATTTGTTTTATAAGTTTTTTTCCCGACATTACAAAGTTTCTTTTTTGAGAATAACCTTTGCTAAATTCAAAGTCTTCTCTTTTAATACCATCATATTTATAATTTTTATATGCTTTTAAAGATAATAATATTTGAGGTACCACTTTTACTTCACATAAATTAATAAAATCTTTATCTTCAAAATATATATCAATAAAAGTCTTACCATTAATTGTTTCGATTTGTTTTTCATTTTCTATATTAGAATAATCTTTTGATAAGTACTCAGTTGCAATATAATTTCCATAAACCCCTAAAAAGTTTGATACAGATGATTCATATAATTCTCTTTTTGAAGAAAATAATATATTTTTAAATATTTCATTTACATCCACATTCATTTTAGCTGCCATTTTTATTACTTCCTTTGGCATAATGTTTCTTGCATATTCTATATATAATTTTACTAATTCCTTCTGTTCTAAAGATAAATTTTTTCTACCAAAAGCTAATAAACCAGTAGTTCTCATAAATACCCTCTATTCTATCTCAAGAATTTCGACTGTATCTCCTTGTTTAATCAAATGAGCATTAGCATCGTCAGTATCAATATGTAACTCAAAAAGATAATTATCACTCTTTTTTAATATTACATTATCTATAATACCACCCTTTAGTCCATCTATTTTAACTCTAACTTTTGTTTTACCAGTTAATCCATATTTTTGCATTTCTTCATTGTTTATATGAATATGACGATTAGCAATAATACAACCTTCGCTTAATTCAACTGTTCCATTTGGACCAATTAAAGTAACACCGACACTACCTGCAACATCACCGGAATTTCTAACTGGAGGATTTATTCCCAACTTAAAAGAATCTGTTTTAGATATTTCGACTTGTGTATATTCTCTTATTGGGCCAATAATTCTTACATCTTCTATTATATCTTTATCAGTTTTAATACTTAATTTTAAAGTACTAGCATACTCTCCTGGTTGACTTAATTCTTTTAGTACTTCTAATTTTTGATCACTACCAAATAGGATGTCAAAATCTTCTTGCTTTAAATGAACGTGTCTGTTTGAAACACCAACACTTATTATCATTTTATCACTCTCCTTTTATAATTATAGCATATTTTCCCTTTTTTTTAATATATTTTATTTGAAAGGATGATTATATGAATAATACTTATTATGGTAAACCAACATTTCCGGGTACGCCTTTATATTCTGGAAATACACCAACACCTAATCAACAAGAAGCACCAAATTATACTGTAAATCAAGCAGCAGACGAAATATCATATATCGAAAATATATTGAGATTAAATAAAGGTAAAAATGTAAGAGTTCACATGACATTTCCTGATTCAACTGAATGGAGAGATTTGGAATTTACCGGAATTATTGAAGAATCAGGTCGCGATCATATTATTCTAAGCGAACCTGCGACTGGTAAATGGCAGTTATTATTAATGATATATGTTGATTTTATTACCTTTGACGAAAGGATAAATTATAGTCCACAATTTACTCCAACTAATTGAAATAAATAAACTTATTTGTTATAATATAAATAGGTGATTTTATGACATTATTTTTTGTAAGTTTATCGATTGGAATAATAGTTTGTCTATTTTTAATATGGTGTATTAACACTTATAACACCTATCAATACTTAATTATTCGTATTAATGAAGCAGAAGCTACTATTGATTCTACTTTAAGAAAAAGATTTGATTTATTAAACAAATCAATTGGAATCATTAAAGCTAATTCTGATATTGAAGAAGACATTTTAGAAATAGTTGTAAAACTAAGATCTCGTAAATTATCTAACTTTGAATTAGATCGTCAATTATATGAAGCTATCAATGAATTTCATAACATTCAAGATAAATACGAAGAATTAAAAAAATGTGAAAGTCTTATAAAAATTCAAGTTTCTTTGAATGAATCAGAAACTGAAATTGTAGCATCACGAAAATATTATAACGATATTATTACAAAGTATAATGAATTAGTTAAAAAGTTTCCTACAGTATTGATTGCTAAAATGTGTAAGTTTAAGGAAAAAACATATTTTGATGGCAAAAATATGGAAGATGAAATAATTAACGATTTTAAACTATAAATAAAAAGAGACTATTTTGATTTAGTCTCTTTCTTTTTTTTCTTTTTTCCTTTTAAAACAACTAAGAGTAACAATAATATTAATAGTACTCCACCACTTATATAATATATATTATTATCTTTTGATTTTATAGTTTCATTTTCTTTTGGTTCCTCATTAAATTTAAAAACTATTTCGCCATCCTTACTATATAAGTAATTTTCTCTAGCATATCTGGCTACATAATCTAAGTCGTGTAATTTTTCTATTTCAATTTTTAATGATTGTTCATCTTTTTTTAGGTTATTATATGTCTCTACTAACTTTTTTTCTTCTGCTTTTAATTTATAAAGATTTATAGATGAAGATATAAATGAAAGAAAGAAGAAAGAAATAGCAACAAAGAAAAGAGGTACTAATATTGTTAGTCTCCTTCGCGATTGCTTACTAATTTTTTTCTTTACCATAATAACCACCTATATTGTGATTATATCATTTTTTACATTGCTTAGCAATCATCTTATGTATAGTACCGTCAAACAAAAAACCAAATATAATGCACATAATGGCATAGGGATGAATAATTCCGTTATTTATTTTTTCTAATATTATAAAGTACAATAAAACGTTTACAGTCACAAAGGAAAAAGTAATTAGAACTTTTAACATTCTTTTTTCTCCGTATATAAACTTATAATTTATATTTAAAAAGAAAGAAAAAAAGGCTCCAAAAACAAATGAAAAGAAAAGTAATAATATTTGTGTTTTTAAAATCATTATTTAAATAACTTACTAAATATTCCCTCTTCTTTTTCTTTCTTTAAGGAATCTTCCATATAATCTAAACTAATTATTTTTCCTTTTATAGATACATTACCTTGGTATGTATCTAACTTTATAATTTCTAAATCTACACCTTTAATAATAATATACCCCATTGAAGTTTCCATCAAAAATTCATCACTATTAAAACTATCAATCTTTTTGACACCAGTAACGACAATATTTTTTCTTTCGTTTATTGTGACATTATGATTGAGCGATGCTATTGTATCAGTCTTGTCCATAAATTACCTCCACTGATACATTATATGAGAGTAACTAGAAATTATGATTAAATTATTCTGTTTCTTTTTTATAAGCTTCAAGGATCTCGTCCTCAAACATCTTACGTACTTCTTGATTAATTGGATGAGCAATATCACGATATAAACCAACAGCCGTTTTACGACTTGGCATTGCTATGAATAAACCATTGTCGCCTTCGATAATACGAATATCATGAATAGCAAAACAATCATCTATCAAAACAGAAGCAATACCCTTCATTCTTGAATCCTCTTTTTCAATCTTTCGGACATTTACTGATGTGATTTTCAAGTTTATCTCTCCCTTCGACATATTTCAACAAATCAATTATATACCAATAAATGGTAAAAAGCAATAGATATTTAAAATTATTCAATAATCAATTTTTATTGTTTTTGTAATGATATCCGAATATGAAAATGTTTTAATTTCGTTAGTTATATTTAATAATTCAACTAAAAAAATATTATTATATAATTCTTTTATTACAGCATGATACTTTTCTACTTTATTTCTTCCTAAATTATATCTTATAGTAACTTGTTTGCCTATATGATTATTAAGTTCTTTTTTAACGGCTTCTATGTTCATAGATCCCTCCTATCTAGGATAACCAATATACATAGTTCCTTTTGTACGAATCCCTCCTAAACCATTTGCTCCATATTTAGTGTTTTCTAATATTTTTTTGACATCTATTTCTGAATTTATATCGGCTCTTGCCATACTAATGGCAATTATAGCAGGATCTAAAGCATGAATATTAATACGCTTAGGACTAGATGCAAAATTAGCGCCCGCTCGTATTAAATCTTCATAATCTGATTGACAAGCTCCTGCGATAACAATTAATTTTTCATGACTTTTTTCATATTTTCTTGCTTCTTTAATAGCATTAATAAAATTTTGACTATTCTTATAAGCATTTATATCCTTTATACTACCTTTCTTCTTATAGTAAGCATCATGACCAGTAATCACTACAATATTCGGGTTATATTCGTCTAACCATTCCCTTATTCGAGGTGCTATATCATCTTCAACAGATAATTTTCCGATTGCCATCACATTAGCATCCGTATAATATTTTAAACATCTATTTAAATAATCCTTATCACCATCAATATGTAATATTTTACCAGGTAAATAAAAGTAATCATCGCGATCAGATATTGGTATCGGTTTTACTCTTTCAATAAAATTCTTTTCTTCCTCAATATCAGTTTCTTTTTCATACTTTTGTAAATCAGTTATATCACTATCGGCATAAAGTCTAACGTTTATACCTTTTAAATAATAAATATCGTCTATAATATCAACAATAGTAAAAACAATATCATTATTATATGATTTTCTAGTAACTAGATCTCCTTTTTTTAGTTCCATATGACCTCCTATACATTATATGAACTAATAAAAAAAACTATTCATAAAGAATAGTTTCATTGATAGTAAAGGGTAAATCTATTGTCCCCATTCCATTAGTTACTTTTATATTTTTGTTTAAATAAACAACTGCACGAACATCTTGATTATTATTAGTAGAGTCTGGGTATATATTACCATCGGTATATAAATACCAGCCATTATCTCCATTAGTATCCATCAACCAAGTAGCATTACCAACTAAATAACTTTTACTAGGACAATTAATATAATTTCCTATTTTACATTCCTTTAATGATGAATTAATAACATCATTAATACTTAATAATTCAATTTTCTTGTTTATATCCTTATTTAAACTTCCATAAAAGTCGTTACTTAAATAATTATTAACATCAATTTTTTTCATCGAAGCAATAACATTTTCACTGACTATTTTTATATTATTATTATTTATTTCCATAATACGCCATAACATATTATTATATTTTAAATAATTATTAACATTATCTCCTTGATATCGATATGTACTATCATTAATTTTGTATAAGCCATCACCGCTTGTAACTATTTGAGACTTAATTCCTTTTATTAGTTCATAATTATCACACTTATTATTTTCAAGATAAACCTTATCACTAAATGAAAACTTGATTACACATTTATCTTTATATCCAAATACTACGGTTATACTATTATTAGAGTCAACAAAGGCAATTCCCTTACCTTTTATTTTAGAAATATTATTTTCTTTAAGAAACTTATTATCTATTATATATTTAATTGTTTCGTTATTAGTATTGTTATCTTTTTCTATTATCTCAACTACTCGACTAACTATTTTTTTTAATCTACGATCATTAAATAGTTTTATTTGATGAATAAAAATAGGAATTATAACAATTAACAAAATAATAAAGATAATAATACGGTCAATTGATTTGATACTTTTACACATAATTTAATCCACCCTTATTTTAAATATACACTATTATTATATCAAAAAAACATATAGTAAACTATATGTTTAAATGTTTTCTTACTGCTCGCCAACTTCCAAACATACCAACTGCGATTCCTATTATTATTAATACACCAGATATTAGAAAAACAAATGGTTCTGGAGAAATCAATTTAATAAATGGAGAAAACAGTTGTCCGCTAAATTTTTTATATAATGATAGATAGCCATATACAGTCGCAATAATAGGAATAATCGCTCCTAAGATTCCTAAGAATAATCCTTCAAAAATAAAAGGAATTTTTATATTAATGTTTGAAGCTCCTACTAAACGCATAATTTCAATTTCTCTTTTACGAGAGAAAATAGTTATTTTGATAGTATTAGAGATTAAGAATGCTGTTACTAAAATAAGAGCTACAACAGTACCAATACTTACTTTTTTTATAATTTCAAATACAGATACTAATTGTTCGACCATGCCTTCACCATATTTAACAGCACTTACATTTTCAATAGCACTTATTTTTTGGGCTACTTCACCAATTAAATCAATATTTGTTACTTTTACTAAAAAAGTAGATTGAATTGGGCTTTCTTTCTCATCCCAGTCTTTCATAATATTATGAAATACTTCAGAAGATTTCATCATCTCTTCAGCAATTTGCGTTTTTGATTCATAACGATAAGTTTCAATATAATCTAAATTGTTAATTTGATCTTCAACATCATCTTTTTCTTCTGGAGTTATATCAACATCTAAAAAAGTTACAATGGTTACATCTTTTTCTACATTAGTAGCAAAACTATTAACATTATAAGATAAGATAATAGCTACTGAGACAACAATTAAGGTTATAGTTATACAAGATATAGAGGCAACTGAAAGGGCAAAATTTCGAAATACACTCCTAAATGAGTCCCTTATATTTCGACCTATAATCCTAAAGAACTTCATGTTTGTACTCCCCTTCCGCATAATCTTTTAATACTCTTCCAGCATCTAATAATATAACTCTTTTCTTTAATTTAGCCACTATACCAGTATCATGAGTAACCATTATAATAGTAGTACCTAACTTATTGATTTCTAATAGTACATTCATAATTTCCATACTAGTTGTTTTATCTAAGTTTCCTGTTGGTTCATCACAAAGTAATAACTTTGGCTCGTTAATAATTGCTCTTGCAATCGCAACCCTTTGTTGTTCTCCTCCTGATAACTCTGTAGGATAATGTCTAGCTTTATTTTTTAAACCTACTAAATCTAAAACCTTTAATACTCTTGCATGTATTTCTGTTTTAGGTAATCCAAATATTTCTAAAGCAAAGGCTACATTTTCATAAACATTCGATCTATTCAATAATTTAAAATCTTGGAAAACAACACCAATTTTTCTTCTTACTTTATAAACTTTTCCATTACGTAATTTAGCAACTTCAACCCCACCAACATTGATACTACCACTTGTTGGTTTTTCTTCTCGATATAACATTTTTATTAGAGTTGATTTTCCACAACCAGTTGATCCAATAACAAAAACAAATTCACCTTTATTAATATCCAAATCAACATCATATAGAGCAGTTACACCATTTTTATATTGTTTTTTTACATTTCTAACTCTTATTAAACTCACAACAACACCTCTTATCTATATTTTAATTACTATTCAATAAATAATCACTAATAAACATATCAATATCTCCATCTAATACCTTTTCAACATTACTTGTTTCAGTATCAGTACGATGATCTTTAACTAAAGAATATGGATGCATAATATAACTTCTTATTTGTGAACCAAAATTTATATCCATTTGATTACCTTTAATACTCTTTAATTCCTGATTTCTTTTCTCTAATTCTAATTTATATAACTTATTTTTTAATATTTCTAAAGCCTTTTCTTTATTTTGAATTTGACTTCTTTCATTTTGACAAGTAACAACAATTTTAGTTGGTAAATGTGTTATTCTTACAGCACTATCTGTTGTATTAACACTTTGTCCACCAGCACCTGTACTCCTATAGACATCTATTTTTAAATCATTATCTTTTATTTCAATATTAATTTTTTTATTATCAAACAAAGGTGTCACATCAACTGAAGCAAACGAGGTATGACGTCTATTATTAGAATCAAATGGTGATAATCTAATCAACCGATGAACTCCTTTTTCACTTTTTAAGTATCCATATACATTACTGCCTTTTACTAACATTGAAACACTTTTGATTCCAGCTCCATCACCAGCTTGTTCATCAACTATTTCAATATTATAGCCTTTTTTTAAAAAGTACCTTTCATACATGCGATATAACATCATTGTCCAATCACATGCTTCAGTACCACCAGCACCAGCATGAATTTCAACAATAGCATTTTCCTTGTCGTATTCTTCACTTAATAAAATTGAAACTTTAATACTTTTAATTTCTTCTGAAATGGTATTTATATCTAATTCTAACATATCCTTTATTTCTTGATCAAAATCTTTTTTCAATATTTCAGTCATTTCAATATTATCACTAATCTTATTTTTAATTCTATCTATTTCTTCTAAGTCGCTTTTTATTTCGTTTAATTCGTTTATTACTTTTTCACTTTCCCTTTTGTTATCCCAAAAAGTAGGCTCTAACATTAAATGTTCTAGTTCCTTGATTCTCTTTTCACTGTTTTCAGGGTCAAAGTATCCTCCATAAATCATTGACTTCAGTTAAATATTTATTATATATATTTAAGATTTCATTTAAATCCATATTCCATCCTCCATACATTATATAATTATAACATTTTTTTGTTTTTTTTCCTATGGAAATTTGTAACAAATATAATTTTTTCAAATATTAAAAAGTCTTTCAAATGAAAGACTTATTTTTCGTAGTCACAACTACTACATTTTATTTTTTTTCCTTTAACAACTAAAGTACTTTGACATTCTGGACAATTTTCATCTATTGGTTTATCCCAAAATGCTGTTTTACAAGTCGGATAATTGTTACAACCATAGAAAACTTTTCCTTTTTTACTCTTTCGTTCAATTATTTTACCATCACAATTTGGACATTTAATAATTTCAACTACTTCTTTAGTTCCACCTTTGATATATTTACAAGCTGGAAAGTTACTACAAGCAATAAATTCTCCAAACTTACCTTTTCTGACTACTAATGGATGACCACAATTCGGACAATCTTCTCCAGTTTTTTCTGCTTCTTTTTTTGGCATAGCATCAAAAGCTATTTTTACTGCTGGTTCAAATTCATTATAAAATTTTTCTAAAGTTTCATACCAAATTATTTTACCTTCACTTATTTTATCTAATTCATTTTCCATATTAGCAGTATATTCAACATTAATTATGTGATTAAAATGTTGTTGGAGTTTATCTGTGATTTCAAATCCAATTGAAGTTGGAACAAACTTCTTTTCTACTAAATCAACATATCCTCTTGTCTTAATTGTATCAATTGTTTTAGCATAAGTACTAGGTCTACCAATACCTAATTCTTCCATTTCTTTAATCAACCTAGCTTCTGTATAACGAGCTGGTGGTTTAGTAAAATGTTGCTCCTTCATAATGTCATTTGATACAATTACATTTGACTTATAAGTATCAAATGGTGGTAATTCTTTTTCAGTAGTATCTTCATATTCACTAAACACCTTTAAATATCCATCAAAAACAAGAGTTTGACCAGTTGCTTTAAACTGATAATCATTATTATCTAATACTACTGTTGTATTATCTGTTTTAGCATCTTTCATTAGGCTTGCTAAAGCACGATAATAAATCATTCGATATAATTTATATTC